>CAKZPH010000024.1 GCA_937138605.1 uncultured Ignavibacteriales bacterium | reverse complement strand
TGTCATTCGACCACGTATTCAGTAAACTTGTTCCAGGCGCCGAAACATCAATATAATATCCATAGTTCGAAAACGATGCTTTTATGTCATTTGTTGAATTCGTTGCTGCCACAGCTAAAACATTTTTATAAGCAGCTGGATAGTATTCACTACTTGTATTACTATTGCCTGCTGCAGCAATAACAAGTGTTCCCTTGGAAGTTGCATAATTAATTACATCCTGGGCCAGGGCAGAAAATGCCGAACCACCCCAGCTGCAATTAATAATTTGAGCTCTGTTATCTGCAGCATAGACAATTCCTTCATAACCATACCAGATGTATGGAGAACCGGAGTTTGGATCTTTTTTATCTTCACGAGCAGCTTTAACTGCCATAACTTTACATCTAAAACCTGCACCTGCAACTCCTAACCCATTATTTGTAACAGCAGAGGCAATTCCAGCCACATGAGTACCATGATAAGGATTATCTTCTCGTGGATCGTTATCGGGCGACCCATTTAACCCGCCAAAATCCCAACCACGATAATCATCCACATATCCATTTCCATCATCATCAATATTGTTATTAGGAATTTCTCGATGATTTATCCAAATGTTAGAAGTTAAATCAGGATGGTTCCAGTAAACTCCCGTATCAATTATCCCAATTACGACTGTTGTATCTCCTCTTGAAACATCCCAAGCATTAAAAAGATTAACTCTTGTTAGATACGTTTGATTTGAAATAAAAGGATCATTAGGTGTGAAGTCAATTTTATAAATATACCTCGGTTCGGCATATTCAATATCAGGTGAATTACTAATTTTTCGTGCTAATATGAGCGGATCTAAATTTCCTTCATATTTGATGGAATATATTCTATCTATGCCGTGTTGTGATTTTAATAAATCATGCTGAACTGAATTAATGAACGGATCGATGGATTTAATATTTACTTCAGAAAATACTTTTAGGAGTGTTGAAACATTTCTAATTCTGTCATTTTGAAAATTTACCGAATACTTGAATTTAATGATAATTTCATTAGAACTATAAATTAAATCACCATTTTTAATAACGTAAGGTTCTTCATTCGTTTGCGGTGAAAAACCTAAAATGAAGCCTAAAGATATTATTACAAAAACTTTAGAAAATAATTTCATATTGTCCTCCACTTGTTAAAAGAATATTCCAATAGAAATTCCCGATCTTATTGAAAATCCATTAAGATTAATTTTTGGAGCATCACTTATTTCAAATTCATCATCCTTAATCCAACTACCATTTAATATAAAATTATATCCTCCACTTAAAAACAATTTAAAAAAGTTTTTATGAATATATTCAAATGTTAAGACTGGTTGCAAACTAAAAATATTGTACTCCAGTTTTTTCGTAATATTGGAAAATGATACCGGCATTTGGAGCGCATCATTCCATGAAATTGTTTTAGAGCTAATATCGGTTATGTAAAATGTGTAATCTCCTCCACCAATTCCTAAATCTACACATATTAAAAATATTTTAGAGTTAAAAACTTCATAACCAATAAATCCAAATAAAAAGCTTTCTTCCATTTTGACTTTTGAAGTAAAAATGTTCCCTCCATAACTTCTTTTTCCTTCGACTGAATTATTTCCACCAAACCCATAAAGTCCAGCTCTGATTCCGCCGAGAGATATCAAAAAGTTTCCTCCAAAAGTATAGATTCCTTTTTCTATTTCAGGTAAATCGAATTTCTTAAGCTCAATATTAAAATCCTTAACCTGTGGATTGGAGTATCCAAAGTGTATTCCTCCACCTATTCCCATGGTTCTAAGCAACCCCCATTGACAAAACACTTGAGTTTGAAATCCAAAAAATGCTATCAATAGAAATACAAATTTCATAATGTATTACTTTCCTAATTTGCTTTTTAATTTTTCATTATGTCTAAATTCCATAAATTTTGCAACACTCACTTACACAGCTCAATCACTATTTTCCTAATATAAATATAGGCGTATAATAAATATTTGCCTGATTAATACTATACAATAACTTTTCTTAATCAATTCAAAAACAAATAAAATTGGTATAAAATTTTTTATAGACTTTGAAAAATGAATTAGAAACTAAATTTGATATTAGTTCGATATTTGACTTTACTAAGATGATTTTCTAAAGTAAATTTCAAAGAAAATTATTATGAAATTTAAATCTAGTATTCTTGAGCAAATTGGAAATACACCTTTAATAAAATTAAATAAATTATCTAAAGGTTTTAAGCCACAAATTTTTGCAAAGTTGGAATCTGCCAATCCCGGTGGAAGTGTAAAAGATAGAATTGGAATTTCGATGATTGAAGCAGCTGAGCGAGATGGCTTATTAAAACCGGGCGGAACTGTCATTGAAGCGACGAGTGGAAATACTGGTATTGGGCTTGCACTTGCATGTGCTGTAAAAGGTTATAAATGTATTTTTGTTGTAACTGACAAAGTCAGTCAGGAAAAAATAAATTACCTAAGAGCTCTTGGCGCTGAGGTTATAATTGTTCCCCGCACACTTGATCCAGATGATCCAGACCAGTATATAAATTTCGCAAAAAGACTGAGCAAAGAAATTCCAAACTCATTTTTTGCTTATCAATATGCAAATCAAGCAAATCCAGAAGCTCATTACAAAATAACAGGTCCAGAAATATGGGAACAAACCGATGGGAAAATTACTCACTTTGTTGCAGGAATTGGAACTGGAGGTACAATTACAGGAGTTGGTAAGTTTCTAAAAGAAAGAAATCCATCAATTAAAATAGTTGGTGCTGACCCAATTGGTTCAATTTACAAGTATTACAAAGAAACGGGTACTTTAACCAAAGGTAGTCCATATCTAGTCGAAGGTATTGGTCAAGATTGTATACCGGAGATTGTGAACTTTGAAGTTATAGACGAAATAATAAATGTAAGTGATCGCGATTCATTCCTCTACGCAAGACGGTTAACAAGAGAAGAAGGAATTTTTTGTGGGGGAAGCACGGGAACAATTCTTTATGCTACTCTGGAAATAGCAGAAAATTTAACTGAAAATGATTTGATTGTTTTCGTTGTTTGTGATACAGGTGAAAGATACCTTTCTAAGTTTTATAACCGTGATTGGTTAATTGAACACAGAATATTATTACATGAACCTAAAACTATTAAAGACCTAACGGAATTGAAACATCGGAAAGGTTATCAAATACTTGTTTCGCTAAGATCCGAACAATATGTGAAAGATGCACTCGACCTAATTTCAAATACAGGCTTCTCTCATATTCCTGTTATCGAAAACAAAAAATCCATAGGCGTAATCAAAGAAAATCGACTTCTAAAAAAATTAATAGAAAATCCTGAGTTGAAAAACAGCAAAGTTCAAGATTTAATGGATGAATCATTAGAAGTGCTCGATATCAACACAAGCCTAGATGAATTAAAAGAATATTTAAAGAAAGATTATGCTGTTTTAGTCAGTGAATTTGGTAGAATTATTGATATTATAACAAGATATGACTTGATTGAACTTTCTGAAGAGTGATTATCTAATACCACACAACTTTTTCAATTTATCTATTTCATAACTCTCTAATTCTCTATATTCACCGGGTCTAAGTTCAAAAACTTCAAGAAACTCAATCTTAGTTCTAATTAATCGTAGAGTTGGGTGTCCAACTTTTGCCGTCATCTTTCTTATTTGCCTGTTTCTTCCCTCGAAAAGTTCCATTTCAAGCCAAGATGTAGGAACACTTTTCCTAAATCTTATGGATGGATTACGTTCCCAGATCTCCGGTTCATTTACAAGCAGTCGCACATTTGCTTTTTTGGTTTTTTTACCTTCAATGGTAATACCATCTTCTAGTTTTTGCAAGTCTTCCTCATCCGGAATTCTTTCAACCTGCACAAGATATGTCCTGGAATGCTCAAACCTTGGGTCAATCAAACGATGATGCAGAAGTCCATCATTAGTAAGTAATACTAAACCTTCAGAGTCAAAATCAAGTCGACCAACAGGATAAACATCTTTTGGTAAGGTCAGAAAGTCACTTAAAGTAAATTTTCCCTCTACGGGACTAAATTGGCACAATACGCGATACGGCTTGTTAAAAATAAAGTAATATTTCATCCTTATAAAATTATAAAGCAATTTAAAATATTCAATTCTGGAGTGGAAATTAGTAAAAAAATGAACTTATAAATAGCATTGTCTAATTCAATTATATTAAACAATTTGCATCAATTAAGATATGGAATTAAATGTCAAAGAAAGTAATTAAAACAGAAAATGAGTGGAAAAAGATTTTGACTCCTGAACAATTTTATGTCCTTCGACAAAAAGGTACGGAACCGCCATTTTCAGGAAAATACTACTATCACAAAGAAGATGGAATTTATATTTGTGCTGCTTGTGGTAATGAATTATTCGATTCGAAAGCAAAATACGACTCTGGTAGTGGTTGGCCTAGCTTTTTTGAACCACTCTCGCATGATAACATTGAAACAGAAATGGACTACTCTTATAATATGGAAAGAATAGAAGTAAAATGCGCTTGTTGTGCTTCGCATCTAGGACACGTTTTTCCAGATGGACCAAAGCCAACTGGTATGAGGTATTGCATTAATTCAATTTCACTAAATTTTACTGAAAGAAAAGACAAAAAATAATTGTGCATAGACTTGGATTACAATTAATCTTGTAATATCATACTTAATTAAGGATTGAAGAGGAATTTACATAACAAAATTGGTTTTTTAATTTAATCAATAAAAACAACTCTTTAATAATTTTGACTTGAAACCAATTATCATTTAATTCATCAAAAACAATTAAAAGCATTTATATGAACACATATCCAACATCAATCAAACAGATATCGAAAGAAAAATTACAAATCTTTTGGTCTGATGGTCACGTTAGTGAGTACGAATTAAAGAGGCTCAGAGAGGAGTGTCCATGTGCTACTTGTAATGGTGAACAAGTGTTGTGGCGACATTATGGACCAACAAAACCAATTAGTATAATCACCAGTAGTATGATCGAATTACGAGGAATTCAACCTGTAGGTAATTATGCGATTCAATTAATCTGGAACGACGGTCATGAAACAGGAATCTATTCATGGGAATACTTATTAAGACTCTGTGAATGTGAAATTTGTAAAATTAATAACCAGGGAGAAAACTAATGAGTACTTCACATATTTACGAGATCGAATTAAAATGGACTTCTGAAAAGAAAGGAACTATAAGTGGGGACGAATTGCCATCCTTGGAAGTAGCAACTCCACCAGAATTTTCAGGACACAAAGGTTATTGGTCACCTGAACATCTTTTTGTTTCGTCAGTTGCCACTTGTATAATGACAACCTTTCTTGCAATTGCTGAATTATCAAAACTTGAATTTGTCTCTTATTCATGTAAAGCCACAGGTAAACTTGAAAAGTTAGATAATAAATATGCTTTTACTGAAATAATAATTGAGCCAATCATAACTATAAAACACGAAAAAGATAAAGAGCGGGCAAATAGAATTATTCACAAAGCAGAAGAAAATTGTCTGATTTCAAATTCCATCAGAAGCGAAGTTATATTAAATCCATATATTAAAGTTGAATAAACGAGGAGTAAACTTATGCCAATTTATGAATACAGATGCAGTGATTGTAATGAAAAATATGAAATACTACATCTTTCAAAAGAAAAATTAGATGAAATAATTTGTCCTTCATGCGGTTCTAAAAATTACAAGAAACTCTTCTCAAGGGTCGCAAAACCAATTTCAGATTCCAACGATTTTAATTCTTATGACGATAACTCCGATGATAGTTATGGCGGCAGTTGCTGCTCTGGTGGTATTTGTGGATGTAATTAAAAATAT
>CAKZPH010000023.1 GCA_937138605.1 uncultured Ignavibacteriales bacterium | reverse complement strand
GACATATCATTTAATGTGATTGGAATGCTTAGCAAGTTCCAACCTGAATTGATATTGATTGACGTTGTAAATGTCGTTTGTTCTGTTATTGAGTAAGTGTAAGTAGGTCCAGTATTTCCAGAGACAACGGCGATGCATAATCCAGCATATTGTAATTGATTATTAGGAATTGTAATTAAATATGATCCATCGTTGTTTGCATCTAATGGAATTTCAAAGGATTGAACAATATTGGAAGTGTTTCTTGTAACAACAGTTACTTTGAAAACATGAGGTGAGTTGGCGCCATTAAATGAAATTAAAAGGGTGTTTGAATTTGACACTGGATTGATTCTAATAAAATTGGCTGAATATTTTGTAATTGAGCAATTATTACCATTATGTGGATAAGACGTGACCGTTCGACATAGCGAAGCGAGTGGATATTGTGGCGCTTCTCCGTAACCTGGATGAGTTGTTGTTGCTCTTGTGTTTGTTAGAAAATTCCACACTATATATTCTCTGAAGGCATTTTGGAAGTTCGAAGAATAAAATGTTGAAAGGATGTAATTGAAAGTTGTAAAAATATTTTCAGAAGGTGTGCTTAACCTTCTATTCCAAATTTTTCGATTGATATCGACATCAAATTTTTCACCAAGGAAAATCATCCAGTTGCAATCTTCATAGCCATCGCCTGCATCTAAAGATGAGCCGGGAGATGTAAAAGGAGAACCCGAAGAAGTTATGTAATTATAGTAATCATTAACATAATCGTAAGCGATATCTTCCATCCAAGTTGCATCAAGTTCAATGAACCATGATGGCTCACTCCAATTGTTATAAACTATTTGTGTTGCATGTTTGAATTCATGAGCAGCTGTAACTTTCGCAGCGCCTTTTTGATTTCCTTCAGGATCTTGATTTGGTGGAAATCCTAGAAAGTTATTATGCATTACTATCCTTGTTAATTTTCCGCTGACAACAGTTGTATAACCATATGCACTCATCGATTCAAAACCAATCTGATATTTCCCGGTGCCAATTGGCGGTGCGAGAAATCCAAGTGTATCAATTTCGAAACTCCAGACATAGTCGAAATATGAAGCAATCCATTCTACATAATCAGGAACACCGTTGTTGTTGTTATCCGCAGGAGGAACGCCATGAGTACCTGTTGTTGTGTAAGTCAATCTGAATTTACCACCAGGGGAATCGTATGTAGAAAGAGTCGGTGAATATTTGAAAGGCCGCTCAAGATAAGACTGAATTTCCAGAAGAGTTGCTGGATTTAATCTTTGTTTATTCTGTTCAAACTCAATCATAAGTGGAGTTGCACATTTTACTGGGCTGTCATCATCAAATTTGAATCTCTCATCAAGTTTCGCTTTATCAAAAATAAAATAGAATTTGTTAAGCAAATAATATTCGTAATTGATTTTTCCTTCTTTGTAATACTGATCAATTAACTTATAACCTTTAGGTTCATTTTCGTGAGCAAAGACTAAAACCGTTAAAGTTAACAAATAAAGAATTGTTAGTATTCTCATTTTTGCACCTATGAATTTAACTTATAGATATAATTTTTAACAAAAATAATTTATTAAATTTATCAATAAATGATAAATATATCCATAAAAGATTTCGAAATGAACACACAGAATCGAATTGATTATTTTATTAAAACTAGTTTTTTTGAGGTGTTGAAGTGATTTGCCTTGATATTAATTAAATAAATACCTGATGGAAGATCTCTCATTTCGATTTTTATCTCATGAGAACCTGCAGACATTTCTTTATCTTCAATGATTGATTTTATCATCTCTCCTAAAAGGTTATAAATCTTAACATCAACTTTTGAATGTCGATCCAGATTAAAATTAAATTTTGCTACACCATTTGTTGGATTTGGAAAAATTTTTATCGAGCTAATATCAGAATATTTTGTATTTGAACTAACTATACCAAGAGAAGAAATTCTTTGTATGTGATAAGCATAATCCCATAAAATAGGCGGAAGGTCAATTACTAGTGTATCAGAATTTGTATGAATTGTATCGACCTTTGTTATTGTTGAATTAATTGGATTGAACCATTCTACTTTATAAATAGCATTTGGTTGAACATTTTCAAAAATTAATTTACCATTGTTAATAACTGGAGGAGGCGAACCAAGATCACGTAAATAACGCCAGTTATAACTTCTATTTTGTACCCAACCAATTATTTCGTCATTTGACTTTAGGGCGTAACTCCTTAAACCTGATGAAAAATTAGTAAAAACATATTCAGCTATTCGCATCCAATCAATTCCTTGGTTATCAACAAATATTTGATGTTCTCCAGCCGGTACGTTTATGGAGTATGTAGCATTGATGTTAACTACTTGATCCAATCTTTTAATTCCATTTAACCAAATTTGAAGTCTCGGGTATATGCCAATTGAAGAACCAATAATTACCTTAAATTCTCCCGGTTCCGTGTATGAAACATTAAAATAGGGAGGATTACGAAATTCTGAGTTAAATGCTGTACCATATAAAAACTTGCTTAAGTTTATACTATTTGGACTAATTTTTCCTTCAGGTAAGACTATAAAATTATTTGCAGGACTTAGTCCCCAATTTGGATAGGCTGGTGGAACTGCAAAATCACTTTTAATTGAAGTTAAAGTTTTTGGAGTTATTGGAATGAAATTTTTTGAAAGTAGATCTACTCTGTTGATAAAATCTGCCACTGGCTTGAAATGATAGAATAGCTTATTGTTTGCAATGTAAATATCCCAAGACCATGTCATAGCAGTTGCGTATGCACCAGACATCACACTAGCCCATAAGGTGTTGTGAAAATTAATTCCCTGTGGATCGTTAGTTCTAGCAAAGTATCCCCAATCAAGAAAATCATATTCACCAATTGCTGTTGGTTTATTGTAATCGGTAGTAGCTAAGTTAGTCAACTCCCATAATGCTGTTTGCATATCTGAAGTAGTGTTGTAGTGATGAATTTGAATAAGGTCATAATAACTGGATATCCATATTGCTGGATCAAGAAACTCATTGGCGTAACTAGTTGTAAGCAAGTGATTGTAAATATCTTTTGATTTTATGTATTGCGCCATTTCGAGTAACCATTGAGTAACATTTTGTCGATTTTGATTAAAGTTGTGAGTATGATCAACTTCATTAAAAATCTCCCAGGCAAAGAGATTAGTTGCATAGCTCCATCTTGCAATAATGTAATCCAATCTCCTTTTGAAAAATTCTTTTGCGACAGGATTAGTAAAAAAATTTTCAGGAGTAGGACAAGGACCGCCATTACTTGCATTATAAGGGTTGTCATTCCACTCCGGATTAACATATATTGAAAACTGTCCGTGTGGAATCAAACACAATTGAATATAAACTTGTTTACTTTTAGCATACTCAAATAACCAATCAAGCTGATAAGCTCTATCGAGTCTATTCATATAATTACCAAGTCCTGTATTTTTCCATTCAATTGCAAAAGCATTTTCACTCATCCAAACTCGGATAAGATTACCACCGTTGGCTGCTAACGAATCAATCCATTTTTGATAAGAAAATGTTTTTTCGGGATACTCGTACCATCCCATGTTTAAACCAACGCCAAAAAATTTTTCACCAGCATCAAATTTCAAATATCTATTATTTGCAACGCGAATGAATCCTTTTTGTTGAGAAGATATACATAAAAATTGAAATGTTTGAGATTCTGAACTTCCTGTTATATCCGTACAAAAAATCTTGTATGACCATGTGCCAATTTCAGAAGGAGTAAATCTAATTTTCCAGTTGGGTGTTCCTTTGACGAGCAACGTTTCAGGTGGTCCTAAGCGAGTATAGTCTTGAAAATAAAATCCATCGACAGAAATATTTTGGCCTGTAGGAGAAGTAAAGACCGCTCTTAAGTGAATTTCGTTTTTGTTGAATGGATTAGAAAAGTTAGCTGATAAATTTATAGTAATTTCAAATTTTTCAAACCGTCCAATTGTGTCTTGGTTCGTTGTAATTGAATTAAAAATTGGAATTGAAAAAGTATATTCTACAAGCAAAAGAGAAATTAAAACAAAATAAATTTGCCTCATCATTTCGTCTCAATGTTAAATGAAAAATTAAATTAA
>CAKZPH010000022.1 GCA_937138605.1 uncultured Ignavibacteriales bacterium | reverse complement strand
ACTAAAAGATACCCCGTTGAATTATATAAGGAAGTAGTGAATATCTTGGTGAAAAAAAATTTTAATGTTGCAATTTTCGGCGGATTTGAAGATGAACTAATATGTAAAGAATTAACTATTGACAAAAGTAAAACTAAAAATTTTCAAAACAATAACGATTTACTTTTAACTGCCGGTTTAATGAAAAATTGTAAGGTTCTAATTTCAAATGATTCAGGACTGATGCATCTTGCTTCTCTTTTAAAAATTCCAACAGTTGCCATTTTCGGTTCAACTGTGAAAGAATTCGGTTTCTTTCCGATTTTTGAAAAATCCATAATAGTGGAAAATCCAGATTTAAATTGTAGGCCTTGTTCACATATTGGAAAATCAGAATGTCCTAAAAAACATTTTAAGTGCATGAATGACATTTCACCAAATTTAATAGTCAGAAAAGTAGAGGAATTACTAAATGGGTAATACTTTCTGGATTAATTTTTACAATGTTATCGTTGTTCCCATTTTCTTCGTTCTTCTTAAATTGACTGCATTAATTTCACCTAAAATCAAGACAGCTTTACAAGAAAGAAAAAACTTATTTATTGATTTAAAAAACTCTATAAACATTCTTGATAAGCAAAAAATTAATTTGTGGTTCCATTCCAGTTCTGTTGGAGAATTTGAACAAGCAAAACCAATTATTGAAAAACTAATCGCTTCCAGAAAATTTAATATTATCACTTCTTTTCTTTCCCCCAGTGGATTTAAAAGTGCTAAAAGATATGAGTTTTCTGATTTGGTAACTTACTATCCCTTTGACTCCCTAAAAAACATAAAACAATTTATCGACCTAATAGACCCACCAGCACTAATTTTAATGCGGTATGATATATGGCCTAATTCTGTCTATGAAATGACAAGACGTAAAAAGCCTGTAATTCTTGTAGATGCTACGATGAAAAAAAATTCTCCAAGAAAATACCCAATTATTAAAAAATTTCATAAACACTTGTTTAGTCACTTCACAAGAATTTTTACAATTTCAGAAGATGATAAAAATGAATTTTTATCTTTCGGTATTGAAGAAAGTAAACTGAAAGTTGCCGGAGATACACGATACGATAGAGTTTTTCAAAAAAGTCAAAGTTCATCAACACAAAAAATTATCAACGAAAAAATAATTGAAGGTAAAAAGATTTTTGTTGCAGGTAGTACCTGGAAAGAAGACGAAGAGATATTGTTACCAGTTATTATCAAACTACATCAAAGAGATCAAAATTTGCTATCGATTGTTGTACCTCATGAACCTACAATTCAAAATCTGGAACAAATTGAATATGAACTTAGAAGCAAAATAACATCTATTAGATTTTCCAGGTTAAATCAATACAACAATGAAAAGATAATAATTGTAGATTCAATTGGAATTTTGTTAATACTATATTCGTATGCTCATGTTGCTTTTGTCGGTGGTGGATTTAAATCAAACATACATAATATACTTGAACCAGCTGTCTATGGTATACCAGTCATTTTTGGTCCAAAATATTCAAACAGTCAAGAGGCATTTAAATTCCTTGAAGCACAAGCTGGATTTTCTGTAAAAAACAAAAGAGAAATGTATCGATATTTACGTAAAATTCTAATCAATGAAAACTTTAGAATAAAAACTGGAACTAACGCTCAAAATTTTGTTATATCCAATACAGGAGCAACTGACAGAATCGTAAACGAATTAATTCAAATAATTAAATCATAATATAATGTTGATTTCAAAAGCGACAACGGAGGTTAGTTACAATGAATTTAAAATCACTTATAATAATTTTATTTCCAATAATATTGATAATCATAACTGGGTGTAGCAAAACTATGCCAGATAAAATCTTTTTCAACGGTAAGATTTATTCACTCGATTCAAAAAACAATGTTTACGAAGCAGTAGCTATAAAAGATGATTTAATCTTTGACCTGGGAACAAGTGAAGATTTGTTGAAAAAATATCCTGATGTAGAAAAAATCAATTTAAAGGGCGCTACTATTTTACCTGGATTTATTGATGCTCATGGACACATAACAGGTTACGGCGAAAATCTATTAACCATTGATCTGGTAGGTACTAATTCGCAAACGGAAATAGCTGCACTTGTAAAACAAAAGTCACAATATGTAAG
>CAKZPH010000021.1 GCA_937138605.1 uncultured Ignavibacteriales bacterium | reverse complement strand
GCTCAGGGGTAGAGCATCTGCCTTTTAAGCAGAGGGTCGATGGTTCGATTCCATCCGCGCTCACAAATAAATCTCGAGTGAGTCGAGATTTTTGTTCAAATGCTTATCAAGTTAAAAATTAACTGTACCTACCTTCTACCAAAAGATGTTGGTTTTGTGAGAATTTTAGTTATTGAGTAGACATGAGTGAAGTAAATTAAAATTTTTTTGTTTGCAAGTAGTCTAATAAGTAAGAAAATTTTTCTTTATCAAGGGTTACTTCGTTATAAATTTGTTTGATGAGATTGTGATTTATTTTTTCAAAGTCTTTTTGTAATGGGGTGATTAACATTCCACACATATCGACAAGACCTGGGCTTACTAACATGTTTTCTTCACCTTCTGCAAAATAAAAATCAGGTCTATGCTTTTCTCTTGGGAAAATTACAAAGTAAAATTCTTTATCTCTTTGAAGTGCAAAAATGTTCATCATCGGTTCATCATTACTTCCACTTATTTTTTTGAGCTTTTCATATATTTCTAAGAAAATTTGTTCAATCAAGATAGGATTATTTGATATTATAGCAATGGTATTTCGTAAATAATCGTCTATTTTGATATATCGAATTTCCCAATCCTTTCCCTTAACTAATAAGTTAAATTTGGAAAGATTGTTTAGCAAATCTTTTTCAGTTATCAATTCATCAGATGGACAAGCTTGAAAATGAAAATGGTCTGGTGCAGAAGCTCCGCATTTTGGCCCATTGTAAAAAACTGTATATTCATTATTCAGCTTGTTTGCAACCCTTAGCATTTTACCGACATTTGGAAGTATTTCTTGGGGTTTGTGATCAACGTTAGAAATTGTAAAGTGTTCATTGAAAACGGGGGCAGGATTACACAACACTATTAAATCATTGTTAAATAGGATTCCCTTTTGTTCTTTTGGTAAGTTTTTAAGACATAAAAAGCATTTCCTTTTTTTGATTGAATCTTCATCGACTTTTGCAGAAGAACTAATAAAACGTGTGGGATTGAATTGTGTTTTGATTAAGAACCATCCGAAAATATACTTTTTGTATTCGCCCGACTGATATCCTTTCCATCCTTCGCTTAACATAGGCCAGTTTAATTTTTGGTGGAGAAAAGTGGCATACATTAAATCAGTTAAATCGTCCGTTTGTAAATTATGATGGACTTCCTTTAAATCATCGTTTGAAAGTAATTTACTTTTAAGGATATCGGAGGAAATTTTTGAACTCAACTTTTTTTCTTTCTATTTAGTTTAATTCTTTCAAAAATTTCCTTTGTTCGGATAGTGTCTTTATAATGATTGTATTGATTTTGTTGTTGAATGGTAAGTTCTGAATCTGTGTTGCCTTCCCATCTTCTACATAAGTAAATCGGTTCGTAAATTCTGCCAATTCTGTATTTGCGAGTTATTGCAAGACAAACAGCGTAATCTTCGCCATAACTCACATTAGGGAATTTTATTTTTCTTAGGATGCTCGTTCTAAATGCTCGTGGTGCTCCCAGTCCATTTATTCGGAGGGCATTATTATGTCCATTTTTATCGGTCCATTCACGGTGGTCAATTATTCCTGGAGGAATTTCTTCTAAATTGAAATTTACCATTTTGTAAGTGCCGATTACGGCTGAGTAAGATCTTGATTCCAGTAAATCAACAATTTTTTGTAAAGTGTTTTTGTCTGCGTATAAATCATCAGAATCTAATTGAATGGCAAATTTACCGCATTTTTCATGGAAAATAGCTTCATTCCAACATCCACCTATTCCAAGTAGTTTGGTTTTTGGGATGATGTGAAACAATTTTGGGAATCTATATATCAATTGTTCTAATTTTGAGGTTGTGCCGTCTGTACTATGGTTATCTACAACAATGCAGTTAAATTGGAAATTAGTTTCTTGTCGAAAAACGCTTTCAATTGCATCTGATATAGTGTTCACTCTATTGTAAACTGGAATTATTACGCTCGCGGTAACAGGGTAATCTTCGTTATCCTTCGGTAATTTCTGAAATTTTGGTGGTAAATAAGCATTGATTAACTTAAGAAATTTAGTGAAGACAAGTTCCATCTCAATTTGAGCTTCTCGATTTTTAGGGTCAACGTAATCAAATAATTTTACTCCTGATTTTCTATCATCTATTTCAACTTGAGAATAAAGAAACTCTGGAATTCGTATTATGGGTATACGAGCTTTCTCATAGAAAAATTCTGTTGAAAGTCTCAATCTAAGTTCATAAAGTCCTGCAAAATTTGATTGAGAGAGTTTACCAAACTTTTTAAATGACTCTTTAACTTTTTCTGTCGAAAAGAATAGTATAGAGCCAAATTCAAAGTTATCACGAACACTTCCAGGAAGATAGTCCTGAAGTGGATGTTTAATAAGTATATCGTCTTTCAAATCATAATAGTCTGAATAAACTAATGAAGCAATGTAGGTTTCAACAAAATCAATAAATCTTTCTAATGCGAATTGATTAAGTTGAATTAAAGTGTCTTTGTGGACAATCAAAAAGTAATCCGATTTTACATAGCTTATTGCCTTTTGAATTGCCTTAGATGCGGCTATTGACTTAGTAACGATGGTTGTAAATCCATTATTGTAGTCTTGATTAGCAAAAAGAATTACCTTATCAACGAGTTTGTTGTTTAAAAATTCATTTATCAGGCTATTTGAGTGTTCTTTATTACTGAATGGCAAAAATACAGTTACTTTACTCATAAAATTTTCTAAATTTTTTGCAAGTTAAGAATATGTAGGTATTTCAGAAAACCGTATTTTTATACTAACGGAAATTAAAGGGTTCCTGAGACGTTAATTTAATTTGATTTTAATTGTGTGATTGATTTAATGGAATAGGTTGATCATTCCCCAATAAGAAATGATCAACCTCGCAAAGACTTCAGTGTTTTTAGAAGTAAAATGGTGTGTAAATTATTCAAACAATTCTTGAATTTTAACATATCTAGTGTGCATATTTTCGACTGCTTTTTCCATGCCGGCGTCTTTGGTTCTACATAATGAATTTACTGATTTTGATAAAGCATTTACTCTTTTTTTGAACTCATCATTTTTCGCCTCAAGTCTCTTAGGTAGTTTAGCTTTGGAGAGTTGAGCTGCTTTTTCCTTTAAATTTTTGCATTCGTTTCTGATTTCTTTCCATTTTTTGTCGGGTAAATAACGATGGTAAATGACATAAAGAACTTTATGAAATTCTTCTAGTTCCTTAACAATAGGTCTAATTATTCTAACCAAATTTTCATATCTAGTGTGAAGTTCTTCAGCAGCGTCAAGCATTGCTTGATCATTACCTGTTTCAGCGATTGCAAGGTAATTATCAACAGCATTCCTAAATGTTTCAACTCCTGCTTTCCATTTTGCTTCTTTCTCCCTGAGTATTCCTGGCAGTTTTACTTCGTAAATTTTGAGTGCTTTTTCTTTTACTTCTTCAGCATATTTTCTTAAAGCATCTATATCTTTTTCTGGATATGCAGTGTGCCATATCGGATGCATTACCTCATGAAATTCCTTAAGCGCAGGAATATTTGTGCTTGTTTCATCTACACATTCTTCTTCTTGCGCAAAAACAGTTATAGAATTGATTAGAAGAAACGAAAACAAAAAGAATAAAAGTTTTTTAATCATTTGTATCCTCCATTGTTAGTTAATTTGAATCGTTTAGAGTGTCCTAACCACTGCAATATAATTAAAATGAAGTAATTCTTTAAGATTTACAAATTCAGTTAGAAAATAATATGTGTTATAGTTTTTTAATATTTAAGCTTCGAGGTACTCTTTAAATCATTCAATCTGTTTCTATTGATTAAAAACAAAGAATATATCGAAAAATTTTTGTATAATATTTTTTAAGAGAGAGCATTTTATGTTAAAATCTTTATTGATATGTGATTACATTTTAATCAGTAAGATAAGTGTTAAATTTGAGACAGGACTGAACATTATCACTGGCGAGACTGGTGTAGGTAAATCAATCATTATCGATGCAGTAAATCTTCTTATTGGTGAAAAGGCTTCAAACGATTTTGTGCGGGCTGGTGCTGAAAAAGCAATAATTGAAGGAGTTTTCGATATAAGTGGTAATCAAAATGTGATTAATTTTTTAGGTGAGAATAATTACGATATAAGCGATGAATTAATAATAAGGAGAGAAATTTCAAAAAAAGGTGGTTCACGAAGTTTCATAAACGATTCCCCCGCTTCGCTCTCGCATCTTAAAGAACTTGGAAAGTTTCTCATTGATTTACATGGTCAACATGAACATCAATCACTTTTAAGAACGGAAACACACCTGAAACTTCTCGACAACTTTGGAAATTTAGAATGGCTTATTAATGAATATCGTGAACATTATTTTAAGTTGAAAAAATTATTTGATAAACTTGACGAACTAAAAAACTCTGAAAAATCAGCAAAAGAAAAGAGGGATTTATATGAATTTCAAGCCAAGGAAATTGATGCTGTTGATCCAAAACCAGGAGAAATTGAGGAATTAAAGAGGAAGATTAATATTCTAGAACACAGCGAAAAACTTTATAACAATACTTTAAGAATGTATGAAATTCTTTATGAAAATGAGAATTCAGTTTATGATCAACTAATTAAAGTTAGAAACATTCTGGATGACCTTTCTAAAATTGATAAAGTTTTTGCTGATTTAAAAACAGATACAAGCTCTGCCATAACAATTATTGACGAAATTTCTAAGTTTACTCAGAGTTATAATTCGAGAATAGAATTTTCTCCGGAATTGCTAGATAGTTATCAAGAAAGATTAAATTCTCTTTTATTGCTTGAGAAAAAGTATGGTGGTTCAATTGATTTAGTTTTAGAGTACCGCCAAAAAATTGAAAGGGAAATTCAATTAGCTGAAAATTTTGAAGAGGAGATAAAAAAGATCGAAAAAACAATAGAGGAAGAGAGAGCCAAATGTACTGAATGTGCAGTTAGACTTTCTGAGAAAAGACGTGAAGTTGCCGAAAGGATTTCGAAAATGATTGTATCTATACTAACAGAGCTTGGTATAAATAATTCTAGGTTTGAGGTTGTTTTTGAAAATAAGAAAACTAACAGTGATCGTGCTTTTGTGAAATTAGGCGATGACTTTTATGAAGCAAAGATTGATGGATTCGATAGAATTGAATTTTTCATTTCAACTAATCCGGGAGAAGATCCAAAACCTCTTCCCAAAGTAGCATCAGGAGGAGAGGTTTCTCGTATAATGTTAGCTCTTAAAACAGTTCTTGCAAAGTCTGATCGTTTACCTATTATGATTTTTGATGAGATTGATTCTGGTATAAGTGGTAGAATTGCACAAAAAGTTGGAATAGCATTACGTAATCTCTCAGATTTTCATCAAATAATTGCAATTACACACTTACCACAAATTGCGGGTTTCGCTCAGAGCCATTTTGTAGTTGAGAAAAAAATTAAGGATGGACGTGCTCTTAGTACTATTCGAAAACTAAAAGATGATGAAAGGGTTTATGAAATTGCAAAACTGATTAGTGGTGAAGATATAACTCAAGCTTCTCTTGAAAGCGCAAAGGAACTTATTTATAACTCAAATTAAAATTATGTTGATACTTTGATACATAAACTTAAAGCATTATTGTCATTCAATAAAAGACTAACAAACTTTCAAATCTTAATAATTCAATTAATAATTGCATTTATAATTTTCTCACCATATATAACAAAAGAATTTTATGCAGACGATTACATATTCATTTCATATTTGAAGAGCGGATCGTCCTATCCAATTTTTGGATTGTGGTCGTTAGATTTAGGAGATTTAGAAACTTCCCCAAATATATGGTGGAAGGATGATATAGCATATGGTAGGTTATTTCGTCCGTTACCCAGTCTTATTTTTTATCTTGCTTATTTAATATTCCAAAACTTCTCAGCGTTGATTCTCCACATACTTTCAATTTTTTTGCATGCATTAGTTTCATTTTCAGTTTTTTTGATGCTCTTTAAGTTGTCAAAAATCTACAGTGTGTCCTTGCTAGCTTCTTTTATTTTTTTGATTTCCGAAGATCATTCGATGACCGTTGGCTGGATTTCTTCATCTACTGACATATTTGCAGTTTTATTCATAAATCTCTCTATATATTTTCATGTTAAGTTCAGAGAGTCAAATTTAATATCACAAAAACGAGTTTCCCAATTATTCATGACTTTATCATTTCTTTGTAAAGAGACGGCAGTTATAGGGCCCGTTGCAATTATTTTATATGAATTTATTCTTCTGGAATCTCAGAGCGGAATTGGGAATATTTTTAAGAGGTTACTTAATAAATTAATTCTCCTTGTTAAGAATCAAACTTACTGGAGATTTCACTTTATTTTACTCTTTGTTTATTTACTTTTTTATCGACTTACTGGATTTGGCGTAAATATTTTAATGTATATTGATCCATTCCGTAAACCAGATGAGTATATTAAGAATTTAATAATCGGTTTGCCAATTATGTTTACTGGATTCGTTACTAATTTTCCATTTGGAATAGTTTTGTTTGAAAAGAGTTTGTTATATCCTTTAATGATCGTTGGTATTGTGCTTTACGTAGTTTTTAGTTTTTCTTTTATCCCTTTCTGGAAATTGAGATTAATTCATTTTAGTTTTATGTTATTTACTATCTCATTATTTCCTCAATTAATTACCTTTCCATCTGAGAGATTAATTTATTTCCCATTTGCAATCGGTAGTTTCTTAATAGCTTTTCAAATATTAAACTCGAATTTGTTCAAATCTAAGTTCCTGCCTGATTTTCCCTACGGTATTAAATATTTCAATAATATTATAGGCTATTACTTTATGTTCTCCACAATAATTGGAGCCTTTATTCTGAGTATATACTTGCCCGGTGAATATATAAAAAGCTTTAAATCAATCGAAAGAACAGTTGATGAGACTTTCAAATTAGTAAAGGGTAAATCAAAAGAAATTATATTTTTAACAACTCCCGATATCTTCCATACCTTTTATCTTAACGATACATATAAAGTAAAGTATGATTATTCCAGCAAAGTTTATCCGCTTTCGAGCTTTGATGGAGAGATGAGAATCAAAAAAATTGATGCGAAATCATTAATACTCGAAACAAATGATGATGGCTGGATTGATAATTTTTTTGCAAAGATTGTTAGAGTTTACAAAAAGGTGGATGTAGGTAAAAAATTCGAAACAGGATTATTTACCGCCACAATATTAAAAACTAAACTTTCTGGAGATGAAATTTATTCAGCAAAGTTTGAATTCAAAACTAACCTTAGCGATAAACATTTGGCTTTTCTTTATTTCAACGGTCACAAGTTGAATAGACTTGATCCCGACACCTTAATTACAAATAACTGGTACGTTCTAAGAGAAATGGTAAAAAATGAATGAAATAACAGAGTTAAAACCGTTCTCAATTTATATTCATCTACCATTCTGTAACGTAAAATGTAATTACTGTGATTTTTACGTAATTATTAAACAGGAAAGAAAGCATCAGTTACTCTATTCATTGTTGAAAGAGATTGAATACTTTGCAGAAATTTATTCGACCAAAGGCTTCCTCCAAACGGTGTATTTTGGCGGTGGGACACCATCAATCGTTGAACCGGAATACATTGAAACTATATTATCAAGAATTAAGAAACTATTTCAACATGCAGAGGATTGGGAAGTTACTCTTGAATCAAATCCAAACACTTTTGATGAAACAAAATTAAAAGAATTTAAGTCAGTTGGAATAAATAGATTAAGTATTGGTGTACAATCATTTTTAGATGAAGATTTAAAGTTTTTAACGCGCGACCACGATTCAAAAAAAGCCTTTGAAAGTATTGAAAACGCCATTAAATCCGGATTCGAGAATATTAATATTGACCTTATCTTTTCAATTCCCGGGCAAACTGTAGATGACTGGAAGAAAAATCTGGCGTTTGCAGTTTCATTCCCTATTACGCATATATCTACATATAGTCTGACATTAGAGCCAGGTACATCTCTTTATTATCAAGTCAAACATGGGTTGACATATTTAAGTTCTATTGAGCAAGATGCTGATATGTATGAATACGTTATGGATTTTTTACCTGAGCATGGTTTTTTCCAATACGAGGTTTCTAACTTTGCAAAGAATGGATTTGAAAGTGTTCATAATTTGAATTATTGGTATAGGATTAATTATCTAGGTTTTGGTCCTTCTTCTCATTCTTTATGGGATAACCGGAGATGGCATAATTACAAAAATATTACAAGGTATGATGAATCAATAAAAAAGAATCACCATGCTATAAAGAACGAGGAATTTCTCAATCCTAATGAAATTTACAATGAAAGAATTTATCTGGGTTTGAGAAGTAAAGGAATAAATTTAGTGCAGTTCGAAGAAGAATTTGGAATAAATTTATTAAAAAGTGAAGAAAATTTTTTTAATGAGCTTTTTAAAAATGGCTTCGTAATTATTGAAAATAATGTGCTTAAATTAACTAAAAAGGGCTATTTATTAGTGGATGAAATTTGTGAGCAATTAATAATTTAATCCCCTCATAAGTATTTATGAAAAAACTTAATATAAAACTTCACACTAAAATCGTTATAGGTCTGGTACTTGGAGCAATATTTGGTGGAATTTTTCATGTGGACAAAAACAAGGTTGAAATTTCATTCAGACAAAACGATAGACTACAAAGGTTGATTTTAGAAGATTGGGATAGTATTGAATTTAAAATTAAAGATCGGAGTGAAACTTTTCTTGAACAACAACAAATAATACAAAGATTTAAGATATTATCAGAAGAAGAAAAGAGAAATCTCGTTTTAATCTACACTAAAAATGACCAATCGATTGAGATTAAATCTATTCAACAAATTCAGAGAGTGAATTCAATTGCCGTGTCAATTAAACCAATTGGGGATATTTTCATTCGCTTACTCAACATGATAGCAATTCCACTCGTTCTTGCTTCACTTATTGTTGGAGTGGCTAGTCTAGGTGATATAAAGAAATTAGCAAGAATTGGAGGTAAAACAATTGGATTTTATATTGTTACAACTGCATTAGCAATCTCGCTTGGTCTGTCAATAGCAAGTATTATTAAACCTGGAGAGAGAATCAACCAAATTACTCGTGACGAACTCGCTCAGGTTTATAAAAACGAGATTGCTCAAAAATTACAAACTGAGCCACAATTTAATATCAAAGACCAAATTGTAAATCTTGTTCCAAGAAACATTTTCAAATCTTTGACAGATGCAGAAATGTTACAGATAGTATTCTTTGCGTTGATGAGTGGAATTGCAATTTCGTTGATCTCAAAACAAAAATCTGAACCTGTGATAAAGTTTTTTGAAGGATTAAGCGACGCGATGATTAAACTTGTTGATATTATTATGAAGATTGCACCTTACGGTGTTTTTGCATTGATTTCTGCTACAGTGGCAGAGTTTGGTTTCGATATACTTAAAACTTTAATCTGGTATGTTTTAACTGTTTTACTTGGATTAGTTGTTCATCTATTTTTTGTTTATGGTTTTATTGTAAAGTTTTTTGGCAAAATTGAAATTGGTAGTTTCTTAAAAGGAATTCGTAGAGCTCAAATTGTTGCTTTTAGTACAAGTTCTAGTGCTGCAACATTACCCGTAAACATGGAATGCTGTGAAGAAAATTTAGGTATTTCAAAAAGTATAACTAGCTTTACACTTCCACTGGGAGCTACAATAAATATGGATGGGACAGCTTTGTATCAAGGGGTTGCCGCTGTTTTTATTGCTCAAGTTTTTGGCATGGAATTGAATTTTTTCGATCAATTGATGATTGTATTAACCGCCGTACTTGCTTCAATTGGAACCGCACCAGTGCCAGGAGTTGGAATAATTATGCTACTTATTATTCTGAAAACTGTTCACATTCCAGAAATTGGTGTTGCACTAATTCTTGGTGTTGATAGAATTTTGGATATGTGTCGCACTGTTGTAAATGTTACAGGTGATGCTGCGGTGAGTGTTGCTATAGCTAAATCTGAAAATCAAATTAACAGAATAGATTTATCTGAAGCTTGAAAGGAGGTAAAATGGATTTAGGTTTACAAGGCAAAAATGCAATAGTTACCGCCTCAAGTAAAGGTATTGGAAAAGCATGTGCGGAAACACTTGCTCGTGAAGGATGTAACGTCATGTTATGTTCAAGGAATTCAATTAATTTGATTCCCGTTGCAGACGAATTTATTCGAAATTATGGAACAAACATTCAATGGTTTGAATGCGACTTGAAAAAAGCAGACCATATAGAAGCATTAGTTAAAGAAACCTTTCGAGTTTTTGGTTCAATAGATATAGTAGTTAATAATTGTGGTGGGCCACCGTCTAATTTTATATTAAATTATAAAGAAGATGATTGGGATAATGCTTATAGAGAAATTCTTCTTTCTGTAGTGAGAATTACTAATCTAGTTATAGATAGTATGCGTGAGAACAACTTTGGTAGAATTATTAACATTACATCTGTCACGGTAAAACAACCGATACAAAGACTTGTATTATCCAATGTTTTTCGTAATGCCATAGTTGGTTTTGCTAAGACACTTGCAAATGAAGTTGCTCCGTTTAATATTACGGTTAATAACGTTGCGCCTGGATATACTTTAACTAAAAGAGTTTATGACTTAGCCGTTGAGCAATCTCGCCTTACGGGCAAAAGTCATGAGGAAATTCTTCATTCCTTTACCCAAGATATTCCAATGAAAAGATTGGGAAAACCTGAGGAAGTAGGGGATTTAGTTGCATTTCTTGCTTCAGTTAGGGCTTCTTACATAACCGGTCAGACAATTGTAATCGACGGCGGTTATGTAAAGTCGCTCATTTGAAAATTGAATATTAAACTTTCTTAAAAGATTTCAACTTTCTCATACTCGATTAGAATCATTAATATCTAGTTTTGATGCTATTAGATTGATAAACATTCATTTATTGAATAATTTTGAAAAAATTTTTGTTTTTTTTGATTAGAAAAATTTTATTAGTGAAAGTGAATTTGAATGAAGCTAAATACTATTGTTCTTGTGATTTTACTGGTGGGACTAAGTTCCTGTGTGAAAGAAGTTTCCCAACCAATTGAACCTTCGGTTCTCAAGAAGCTTAAACTTGTACCAGAAGACCCACAGATTATTATCTATTACAATCACAAAAGAGTAAAATCTTTGCCAAATTGGTCAAAGTTTTTACAAGAGAATTTAGGCTCTAAGCTTCAACAAAAAACTATTTTTGATTCACTGGGAATAGATTTTAATAAAGATGTCGAAGAAATTATTGTTGCATCAGAGTGGAATGGTAATAATACCTACATTTTGACTGTGAAAGATACATCTGGTTTGCACAATAAATTCTTTGATTTCAGAGACAAGTTTTTCTTTGAGTTTATTGATTCAAAAATAATTTTTATTACGAATGATGTAGAAAGAATTAAAAAAATTAAACTTAATGAAAATGATGTTAACTTTTTCAAAAACCCAAATTTCCGAAGAATTATAAATTCAATTTTATACAAAGAGCATTTCTGGATTTACACTTCTAATCTGAACTTTCTTTTAAATATCATGAGAAATGGTATCAAAGATGACGCAAAGTTAAACAGCCTTCTTAATTCAATTAAGTTTATAAATTTGTCATTACGACTTGATAAAGATGTTTCATTCAGTTCACATTGGGAATGCATAGATAATGCGAAAGCATATCTTTTGAGGGGGATATTAAACGGCTTAATTTCTGCGTTAGCTTTAGCTTATCCAGATGATCTTTTTATCCAGGAGCTGAGTATGATGGATGTTTACGTGGAAAACAATGGAGTAGAAACAGTCCTAAAAATTTCTCGAAAGAAGATAGAACAATTAAGAAAATCAGTAATAAACGAGAAAATAAAAAGAATGGTGGAACATGGTGAGTGAAGAAAAAAAACTGAAACTTCAGGATTTAATCGATGAGATGCCCCTTCCGCAAGTAGATTCTGAGAGAATTGAATCAGTGGGGATTATTGGTGGTGGAATAATGGGAACAGGAATAGCTCAAGCATCTTCGCAGGCAGGTCTTGATGTTATAATTGTTGAGAAAGATGAAGTATCATCTGAAAGAAGTCGTAAGATGTTGAGCGAAGCTATGGATAGAGAAATTCAACGATGGGGTATGACAATAAGCGAAAAGAAGGCAATCCTTCAAAGAATTAGATGGACAACTGATATTTCTGAAGTGAGTGAGTGTGATATAATAATTGAAGCGGTTGATGAAGATTTAAATTTGAAGAGAGAAATTTTTAGAAAATTGGATAGAATTTGTCCTCCTGATACAATTTTCGTTTCAAACACTTCAACATTAAGTCTTTCGAAAATAGCCGATGGAACAAGTAGAGCTGATAAAACAATAGGAATGCATTTTTTAAATCCTGTTCCTAAAATACCTGTTGTTGAAATAGTTCGTGGAATTGAAACATCTGATGAAACAACTAAGATAGCAAGGGGTTTTGCAAAAAAACTTGGTAAAACAGCTGTAGAGGTTTTCGAATATCCAGGATTTATTACTACTCGTGTCATAATACCATTTTTGAACGAAGCTATGCACATTTTGATGGAAGGTCTTGCAACAGCTGAAGGTATTGATACAGCTACAAAGCTTGGGTATAATCTGCCTATTGGTCCATTAGAACTGGCTGATTCAATGGGACTTGATGAAATTTTAGCGTGGATGGAAACATTGTGGCATGAGTTAGGTGAACCAAGATATCGTCCATGTCCATTGTTAAGAAAATATGTTCGTGAAGGTAAGCTCGGGAAAAAAACGGGTGAAGGATTTTTCAAATATGATTCTCACGGAAGAAAAATTATTGAATCAAAGTAGATAAAGGATTTCTTATGAAAGTATTAGTGCTTAATTGTGGGAGTTCATCGGTAAAATATCAGTTTATAAATACAGAAAATAAACTTGTTCTATCTAAAGGATCTATTGAAAGCATAGGTTCGTCGAGTGCGATTTTGACTCATCAAAGATACGATGGAGATACAATTAAAATAACAGGTGAAATACTTGATCACGATTTAGCAATTGAATATGTTATTGCGGTTTTATTAAGTAAAAATCATGGAGTGATTAAAGATAGGTCAGAAATTGAAGCAGTAGGTCACAGGGTTGTTCATGGAGGAGAGGATTTTTCAGGTTCAGTGCTAATAACGGATACTGTAATTCAAACATTACGTGAAAATATTGAACTTGCACCTTTGCATAATCCACCAAATATCAAAGGTATTGTCGCATGTCTAAAGCATTTGCCAGATGTGCCGATGGTAGGTGTTTTCGATACAGCATTTCATCAGAAAATGCCACCGAGAGCTTTCTTATATGGAATCCCATATTTGCTTTATAAAAGATATAAAATACGTCGTTATGGATTTCATGGCACCTCTCATCTATATGTTTCGAAACGAGCTGCTGAGTTATTAGGAAAAGCATATGACTCAATAAAAATTATTTCGTGTCACCTTGGTAATGGTTGTAGCATCGCTGCTATAGACCGTGGAATTTCAATTGATACGTCAATGGGCTTTACTCCACTTGAAGGTCTTTTGATGGGAACACGTTGCGGTGACCTTGATCCCTCCATTCCACTTCATGTTATGGCA
Organism: uncultured Ignavibacteriales bacterium; assembly: GCA_937138605.1. GTDB lineage: Bacteria > Bacteroidota > Ignavibacteria > Ch128b > Ch128b > CAKZPH01. Next base: position 37,984 of record CAKZPH010000021.1, on the reverse strand, counting down.
AAGGAAGACCTAACTCTTGCTGAAGTCAATACAATGTTAAATAAACATAGTGGGCTAATGGGCATCTCTGGTGTATCAAATGATATGCGGGAACTTATTAAAACTATGAATGAAGGTAATGAAAGATCGAGGTTAGCTTTTGAGGTATTTTGTTATAGAATTAAAAAATACTTTGGTGCATATATTGCAGCACTTGGCGGTTTGGACGCTATTGTTTTTACTGGTGGAATTGGAGAAAATAGTTTTGAAGTTCGAAAAGAAGTTCTCACTAATCTTGAATTTTTAGGAATTGAATTAGATGACGAAAAGAATTTGATTCAAAATGGTGATAGAATTATAAGCAAAGATTCATCAAAAGTAAAAGTTTTTGTAATACCTACTAATGAAGAACTTGTGATTGCCCTGGAAACAGCTCAGATAGTCTCTGAACTTAGAAAAGAAATGTCTAACAAAAGTTAAACTCAATAATAAAAACAAAGATATAAATGACATTTAATGAGTTTTTATTAAGTTTTATACCACTCTTCGTAGCTATTGATATAATTGGTACAGCTCCAATTTATATAGGACTTACAGAAGAATTTGAGCAAAACGAAAAGCGGCGACTTGTAGTTCAAGCTGTAATTACTGCATTTATGTTAGCTATGATTTTTCTTGCTACTGGTAAAGTTATCCTTGATTTTATGGGAATCACTTTGAATGATTTTAGAATAGGTGGAGGGCTGGTTCTTTTAATTTTGTCAATTAATGATTTAGTGTTTGCAAGCGAAGAAGGCAGAAAACCAAAAGGAACAATAGGCATTGTTCCATTAGGAATTCCTTTGATTATGGGACCAGCTGCTCTTACAACAATTCTTGTTCTTGTTAATAATAATGGAATTCTACCAACGATTGTTTCTGTAACAATTAATTTAATCATTGTTTTCTTTGTACTTTATTATGCTGAAAAAGTTATTAATTTAATTGGTGAATCTGGAGCTAAGGCATTTGCAAAAGTAGCTTCTTTGTTTTTAGCTGCAATAGCAGTGATGATGATAAGAGTGGGTATTCTTGAGATTATTAAAGAAATTAGATAATGATTCTTGTGAATAACTGACGAAAAGTTCGTTTATTTAGGATAGATATAACCTCGATAAGGTGTAGCTGATTGAATTGATATAAAAGCTTTTGGATCAATTTTATCTACTATTTCAAGTAATTCGCCTTGCCGCTTTCGAGTCGTAAGAATTACCAGTATTGTATGTCCGCCACTTCCACCTTCTGCTGGTAAAATCGTTACACCAAACTTATTTTTCCTTAATTCGTTTGCAATATTATCTGCATAATGCATTGAAATTACATACACTTGAATAAATCCAAAGCCAAATTTTTGTTCTAGGGTTATTCCAATTACATTACCTAGACCAAATCCAGTGGAATAGCCTAGTATGTTCCATAAGTTATCAATATGAATCATAATATGTCTAATTGCTACAATCCAAACGGTTACTTCAAGAAATCCTAAAAATCCTGCTAACCATTTTCTTCTTTGAATAACCATAATTGTTCTTATAGTTCCAATGGTTACATCGACTATTCGCATGCACATTATCATTAAAGCACTTAAAATGACTTCCATTTAAAATCTTTTGTTTTTCAAAAATACGAATTCTCAAATCTTTCATTTTTGATTTTAATACTACGGCTAAAATTTGAAACAGGTACATGTCAGCAAAATACTACATAATTCGGATTGAAAAATTCCTGAAATTTTTAGACTATTAGTTGGTCGAGTAATTTTCTCATACATAAGTTCAAATAACAAAAATGAATTTAAACATAGACTTTAGGTTTTTTTTCAGAAACCTTAATTTTATTTTTTTCAGTTACATAATTAGCTCTGCAATTCTGATTGTAGTAGCAGTGATGTTATACGCAGCTGACATTCAAACTAATATTACTCTAACACCAGCTCGAAAAATTATTTTAATTGCAATATCGATTTTATCGATTTTACTTTCTACCAAGTTTTATCGAGATGGTCTTCATAGAATTATAATAACCGATCAATTACCCTTAAAACTTCATAATTATCAGATAGCCAATCTAGTCAAGTTTGGAATTTTAGAACTTGCTTTCATTTTAATGTTAATATTTTTCATTCTATCTAAAGAGTCTATTGCATTAGTGCTCGCTATTGTTTTATTCCTGTATATGATCATTTCAAAACCAACTATTAAAAAGTTTAATAAAGAGGTTAATATTTCCTCAAATAAATTAGTTTCTTAATAACCTGATTTAGTTGATTCTCAAATATATTCAGTCCTGCATTCCCCAATAAAAGTTTTGATTTATTTCTAATTTCTTTTTACTAGCATTAAAAATTTTTCTTCTAACAGTTTGAAATATTTTATATACTATTTTGAGTTTGTTTTTAATGATAAGAAAAATTAAATGTAGAATTCATTTTCATTAATTAACGAAAAAATTTCTCTTGATCATTTGTAATAATTAATTTAATTCTGTTTCAATTTGATTAGAAAAATTTTCCGGAAATTATTCTAATTTTTGAAGCATCCAAATAGTGTAAGAACAGTTATACTTTATTGAGATTAAATTTCTTAACTTGAAGTTAAAATCAAAGTATGAAATTCAATTACTATGAGCACAAATCAACCATATTATTTTTTTAACAATAAAATTGTTCAAAAATCCCAAGTATTAATTGGAGTGGACGATATTGGTTTTTTACGTTCTTATGCAGTATTTGACTATTTAAAAACTTATTTTAGCGAGCCTTTTCATTTGACTGATCATATTAATCGCTTCTACAATTCAGCTCACTTAATTGGTGTAGATATTCCACTAAAACCGACTGAAATCAAAGAGATTATTTATGAGCTTATTAAAATTAATCTTTTCCCTGAATCAAGCCTGAGAATAATTGTAACTGGAGGTTCTAGTCCAGATGGAAAATTGCCTGGTAAACCTAACTTAATTATTGGTTGTGAACCCAGAAATGAAATACCAAAGATCTATTACGCGACTGGAGTAAAAATCAAGTCAATAAAAGACTACCGTGAAGCACCTGAAATTAAAACGGTTAATTACACGATGGCAATAAAGTATTTGAAAGATTTTCAACCTAAAGGATTTTTTGAAGTTTTATATGTTAATAATAATCTTATTACTGAATGTACGTCAAGTAATATATTTTTCATTAAAGGGAAGAAACTTCTAACTCCTAAATTTGAAATACTTTTTGGTATAACGCGCAAGATAGTTTTGACCTTAGCAAAAGAACATTTTGATGTAGAAGAGCGAGATATCTATTTTCATGAGATTTCTGATTTTGATGAATCATTTATCACATCAACAGATAAAGAGGTTTTACCTGTTATTTCAATTGATAACCAGGAATTTAATAAAGGGCAGGTGGGAAATCATACAAAATTCATAATGCGACTTTTCCAGGACTATGTTGAATCTAAAATTTGGTTTGAAAGATAAGTAGATCGTTACTTTTTTGGGGTTTGTATTTTAAACAGAAATTTCTTCACCTGTTAAAATTTAATCTTTCTATATATTTGCAAAAAAATAGGCATTTAAATGAACATTGCTATTTTTGATACTTATTCTGGGCTGAGTGGTGATATGATGATAGGAGCACTAATTTCAGCAGGAATGCCACTAGAATATCTCCAGAAAGAATTGAAAAAATTAGATATTCGTCACTACTCAATTTCTCAAACTTTGATTCAAAAAAAATCTATAACAGCAGTTAAATTTAATGTTCATATTGAACATGTTCATAATAATTCAGATAATGACTCCGAGCATCATTCTCACGGGAGAAGTTATAAAAAAATTATTTCATTAATTGATGCAAGTGAACTTTCTCAAGGAGTTAAGGATAGAGCAAAAAAGATATTTAAAATTATTGGAGAAGCTGAAGCAAAAATTCACAATGTTATGCTGGATGATGTGCATTTCCATGAAATAGGAGCAATCGATTCTATTGTGGATATAGTTGGATGTGCTCTTGGGTTTGAATATTTTAACATAAGAAAAGTCTACACTACAACGATACCTCTTGGTCGTGGATTTGTTGAAACACAACACGGACGAATGCCTATTCCAGCTCCAGCTACTATGGAAATCTTAAGAGATTATCCTGTAGTTTTTCTTGATATTCCCTTTGAATTAACAACTCCAACTGGAGCGGGAATTATTAAAGCAGAATCTTCAGGCGAGTTATTAAATAAGAAATTTATAGTTAATAAGATAGGTTATGGAGCAGGTGCACAAGAAATAAGAGATTTCCCAAATATATTTAGATTGATGATAGGTGAAATTGCAGAAAGTTATTTTTATGATGAGACATTAATAATCGAAACAAATATTGACGACATGAATCCTGAATTTTATCCATACGTCGTCGAAAAATTATTAGATGCTGGTGCTCATGATGCTTATTTAGTTCCCATAATAATGAAAAAAGGTAGACCTGGAATTTTACTCTCCACTTTGGTAGACTCCAATCTTATTGATGATATTTTGGAAATCATATATCGGGAAACTACCACATTGGGAATTAGAATTCTTAGAGTTGAAAGACGTAAGCTTCTTCGTGATTTTGCTGAGGTTGAAACTAAATTTGGTAAAGTAAAAGTAAAGGTTGTTAATATTGAAATGGGAAAACGTTTCATTCCCGAATTTGAAGAATGTAAAAAAATTGCTACTGAAAGGAATATTCCAATTTCTGAAGTTTACAATGAGATATTAAAATTAAATAGATAACGGTGATGAAATTAATAATTTTATTTTTTTTCTCTGGTATAACTAGCTGAAGTTTCCATATGAACGAAAATCAAAATTCTATTTATGAATTTGCAACTTTTGGTGGAGGATGTTTTTGGTGTATAGAAGCAGTTTTTAGACAAATTAAAGGAGTGGTTGAAACAGTTGTTGGTTATTCTGGTGGAAGTGTTGTTGAACCGACTTATGAACAGGTATGTACGGGAGCAACAGGACATGCTGAAGTATGTCAAATAAAATTCGATCCAAAATTTATTACTTACAACGACTTGCTTGAAATATTTTTTTTGTCTCACGACCCAACGTCACTCAATCGACAAGGTGCTGATGTGGGAACCCAATACAGGTCGGTTATCTTTTATCATAATGAATTACAAAAAAAGCAAGCTTTGGATTATATTCATAAACTTGAAAAAGAAAACAACTATAAAAATACCATAGTAACTGAAGTATTACCACTTATAAATTTTTATCGTGCTGAAACATATCATCAAAATTATTTTGAAAAGAATCCAGAAAGTGCGTATTGTATTTTTACTGTACTGCCCAAAGTTGAGAAGATTAGAAAATTCTTTATATCAAAATTGAAATGATCAATCGATTGTTTAATTGTGATTATTAAATTTCAACTAAATCATTTCTGAATTATCAATTCTTAACGTGAATTTTATAAAGATATATTCATTCACTTAATCAACGTTGCCTTAATAGTTTTTTTAGTTTTATTAGACATCACATTTATAAAATAAACTCCACTTCTTAATTCATTTAAATTAAGAGTGACTTCATTCATTCCTTCATTTACATTATTTATCATTGATGAGTAAACCTCTCTACCAATCTCATCATAAATTTTAATCTGAAGGGAGAGATTAGTTTGAAATTCAGTGGGTAAATGAAATTGTAGTTTAGTGATGGCATTAAATGGATTTGGATAATTTTGTTTCAGAACAAGGTCAAATGAATTGTCACTTAAATTTTTATCAACGTGTACTTTTGTGGATTTTTGAAAACGATAAATTTTTCCATAGTATCCTACTACGTATAATTCGTTTTGTTCGTCCACTCCAAAAGAACTAATAGCTTGAGGTGAAGTTAAGAGAAAAGTGTTAGTTGGGACTCCACTTCCGCTATAATCAAGTGCCCATATTTTTTTTGAAACAAAGTCACCGTAAATATATTTTCCGTACAGTTCAGGAATATTCATTCCACGATAAACATATCCGCCAGTAATTGATTGACCTTCCGAATGCGGATAAGCCCAGATTGGAAAAATATAACTACCACTACAACCACTTAAATTATATGGTGCGTTACCTTCATAACATCTCCATCCGTAGTTTCCACCTTTTACAATAATATCAATTTCTTCCCAGGCGTCCTGGCCTACATCAGCACACCATAACAATCCTGTTTGGAAGTCAAAACTAAATCGCCAGGGATTTCTTAATCCATAAGCGTATATTTCTTTTCGTATTTCCAAGTTGGTACTGTCAACAAAAGGATTATCCGGTGGAATACCATAGTTTAATGGAGGTTGAGGATTATTTACATCAATTCTTAAAATTTTTCCAAGTAGATTTTTTATGTTTTGTGAGTTATTCTGCGGGTCTCCGGCAGAACCACCATCTCCAGAAGCGATGTAAAGATAACCATCTGGACCGAAAGCCAGTTGTCCACCATTATGATTTGAATATGGTTGAAGAAAAGTCATTAAAATTAATTCTGAATTTTTATCTGCTGAATCTGGATTACTATCAGATACTTTAAATCGGGCTATAACTGTTCTACGTGGATTAGTTGCTGTATAATTCACATAAAAGAATCCATTGTTTGGATAATTAGGATGGAAAGCTAGTCCAAGCAGACCCATTTCTCCACCCCAACTTACTCTGTCAGTAATATCAAGGAAAATTTTTTTTGTAGAAGCGTTTCTATTGTTTTGTACAACTATAATTCTGCCTTGTTGTTCAACAATGAAAAGTCTGTTAGTTCCATCTTTTGGAGTTTGTAGGTCAACAGGGTTAGAGAAACTTAGGTAAGGAAAAGCATCTTCCAAATGTATTGTTGCGCTGGATTTAGTAGCACACCCTGTTAGCAGGATTATTAATAACATAAATTCAAATATTAAAATTGCACTTCTCATAACATGTCTCATTTGAAAATATAAATTATAAGACCAAATAAAACAATAAAAATTTTTATCACTGAGTTTTTTAATAAGGAATTTAATTTTATAAATGACTTAGATGGATATTTAGTTTTTTAAGATGAACGTCTTTTTCAAGATAAATCATGTTTTTTCGACCTGGAAAAATTTAATTTCTATTAATCGAAAGATAATACAATATATGGCACTTCTAGAAATATGTGTACAAACTTGTTATAAATTCTGTCTCCGACAAATATTTAATATTTAGAACAAAATAGAAAGAATTTTAATCAATTTTGACTTCTAAAAAATTTTTCACTGAATTTTGGGTAAGACGAGGTTGAAGCATTAAATACAAATTGAATCTAGGAATTTTATGGATTTAGAGGAGGTTTAAGATTAGGTTGTTACTATTCTTTCGCTCAGAGTCGTTACTTTCAAAATCCCGGTTAATAGGAGAATTACACCAAACCATTGAATAGGACTTAGCAAATTTCCGTGAACTAAATATTCAAGAAGAACAGATGTGAGTGGGAATGCTAGCTCACAAATAGCAGAGACAGAGGCAGGAGTTGATTTGAGTCCGTAATAATACAAAAAAATTGCTGATCCCCCAGTTGTAAATGCGATAATAAAAAATATTATCCATTGATTTGTATTGACATCAGAGAGGTTCTGAAAATTTGAAGTAAACGCCACAACTATAATCATCACAGCGGAGCTAATTAAGAATCTTAAATAAGTACCTAATTGAAATCCGACATTTCGCAATGCCCGTTTACTAAAAACTGTCGAAGCACCAAAGCTAATTGCGGCAATTAAGGAAAAAAATGCAGCAATTGCGGTTTTATCACCAGTTGATAAGTTTGGTAATTTGTCACCAAAAGTCATAATGTAAGCACCGAAAATAGAAACAGAAGCCCAGAAGTAGAATTCTTTGTTAAGTTTCTCTCTCAATAAAACTGCAGCAAGAGAGATGGCAAATATTGGTTGAAGTTTTTGAATTAAAATTACAACTGATAAATTAACAAAGTTTACAAAGAACAGAGCTTTGGTAATTGCCATCGTTCCAATTGCACCACCGAAAACAGCCACACTCAAAAACGAAATCCAGTCTTTTAACTCAAGTTTTTTCAACATTTGTACTCTATTTATGAAAAAAGGAGTCAACAATAAAGTAACAATTAAGCTTTCTATTAAAACGACTAGAGGTACTGGTAAAGTATAAAGGGCTGGTCTTAAAACAATTCCATCTAATCCCCATAGGGCTGATGCTATTATAATTGCCAGTGGTGCAAATCGGTACATTCTATTTAGATAATTTAAAATGCAATTTAATGCAAAACCAGATTGAATTAAATGCAATTATAGAGAAGAGTTGATTCAAAACAACTGCCATCTAATGCTAAAATCTCTAGTACTTTTTTTAAGTTTATAAAACTTTTGAAATAATAGAATTTTAATTTTATTTTTTGTTATAAGTAAATGGATTAATTATGACAAGATTCATACTAAACAACGAGCTGGTAGAAACAGGTCTTCCATCGGGGTATGTTTTACTTGATTTCATTCGGAAGAATAAAGGACTTACAGGTACAAAAGAAGGTTGTCGAGAAGGAGATTGTGGAGCCTGTACAGTATTAGTTGGTGAATATCACAATACCGAAATAAAGTATATTAACGTTAACTCCTGTCTAATGCCCATTGGGAGTGTCAATGGAAAACATGTTGTTACTATAGAGGGTCTTAATACAAATAAACTAAATCCAGTACAAGAAGCTTTTGTTTATGAAGGAGGGACGCAATGTGGTTTCTGTACTTCAGGTTTTATTGTATCATTAATGGGCTATATCATTACAAATATAAATTACAAGTTTGAAGATGCTATAGAATACATTTCTGGTAATATTTGTCGATGTACAGGATATGAAGGGATAAAAAGAGCAATTTGGAGAGCACTCAACGAAATTTCCAAATTGAAAATTAACTCATTAAGGAACTATGAAGAATACCGAATTGAACTCGTAAAGTATGAAATAATTCCTGATTATTTTTTAACGATTAAAGAAAAACTAAAACAACTTAATTCAATAAAACAGGAAGATTTAAAGATCGATAGAAATTATTTGGTTGGAGGAGGTACAGATTTATACGTTCAAAAATTGGAAGAACTAGTTGACAAAAATGTTATTATAATTTCGAATGATGAAAGTTACAGGGAAATTTTTTTAAGTGGAAAAGAGATTTATATAGGTGGTGGATGTACTGTCTCCATGATAGAAAGTTCTGAAATTATAGATGGATATTATCCTGAGCTTAAAGATTTTTTAAAACTATTTGGGTCTAAACAAATTAGAAATAAAGCAACTGTTGCAGGGAACATAGTTAACGCTTCGCCGATAGGTGATCTAACTAATATGTTAATTGCTCTTGGTGCTAAGATAATTTTATCAAGTGGTAGAGAAAAAAGAACTCTTTCTTTAAAGGATTTTTATAAAGGATACAAAAACCTCGATAAAGCACCGGATGAGTTAATTGAATCTATTATTATTCAAATTCCTGAAGGCAAGTATCTCTTTAATTTTGAGAAAGTTTCGAGGAGGATTTATCTTGATATTGCCAGTGTTAACTCATCGTTTTTTGCAAATGTAGAAAATGGCTACTTGAGCAATGTAAGAATTTCAGCTGGTGGAGTTGCGCCTATTCCACTTTATTTAAAGAAAACTTCAAAGTTGCTTGAAAATGTCCATCTTAATTCAGAATTAATTCTCGAAGCGGCAAACACTGCTCAACGGGAAATTTCTCCAATAACCGATGCCCGTGGTTCTGCTGAATATAAGTCACTATTGTTAAGACAATTAATCTTGGCTCATTTTCAAAAATTTTATTCTGAACTCGTGAAACCTGAAATTATATTTCAATGGGAGGTGTGATTATGATTAACTTTGATTCCATTAAGCATGTTCGAGGAGAATCGCAATTTGTATATGATTTCATTCCTTTTGAAAAAGTGCTTTATGCTTATGTGTTTTACTCTCCTGTTGCTCATGGAATTATTAAAAAAATTAACTTAGATAATGCTCTAGGAATTCCAGGTGTTCGTTATATTTTTACTTACAAAGATATCACCGGGGAAAATCAGGTTGGTGGCATTATTCAAGATGAAGTGTTACTGGCAGAAAATGAAGTTGATTTTATTGGTCAACCAATTGCTCTTGTTGTAGCTGATAATTTTCTTACAGCAAAACACGCTGCAAAATTAATTAAATGCGACATAGAGGAATTGCCCTCAATATTTGATCCACGGGAAGCATTTCAAAAGGGGTCACTTATTATACCACCGAGAGTATTTTCACTTGGAGACGTGGATGAAGCATGGAAAGAATGCGATGTAATAGTAGAGGATAGAGTCGAATCCGGTTCACAAGAGCATTTATATCTTGAGACTCAAGGTTCAATTGCTTTTCCAGTAGAAAATGAAGGTATAAAAATTTTTTCATCAACTCAAAATCCAACGGGGGTTCAAAGAGTTGCTGCTCGAGTCTTAAATATGCCAATGAATAAGATAGAAGTGGATGTTTTACGAATAGGAGGTGGATTTGGAGGGAAAGAAGACCAGGCAACTCACTGGGCAGTGCTTACTGCTATGGCGGCAAAAAAATTACAAACTGCTGTAAAGTTAATTCTACCGCGACAGGAAGATATGAGAATTACAGGTAAACGACATCCTTATTCTACAGATTTTAAGATTGGATTGAAAAAAGACGGTAAAATAGTTGCTTATGAAGTTACATATTATCAAAATGCAGGGGCAGCCGCAGATCTGTCACCAGCTATACTTGAAAGAACACTTTTTCATACTACAAACTCATATTATATTCCCAACGTTAGGGCTACAGCAATAAGTTGTAAGACAAATCTACCACCTTTTACTGCATTTCGAGGTTTTGGTGGTCCACAGGCAATGTTTGTTATGGAATGTGCATTATATAAGGCATCTCAGGTTCTGGGAATAGATTACCACCAGTTACAAAAAATTAATTTACTTAAAGATGGCGATGAGTTCCCATATGGACAACGAGCAGAAAATTGTCGTGCAAAAGTTTGTTACGATTCTCTTGAAAAAATTTACAAAGTTGATGAAGTGAAGGGAAGAATCGAAAAGTTTAATAACCAAAATCGATTTATTAAAAAATCATATTCTATAATGCCAGTTTGTTTTGGTATTTCTTTTACTACGACATTTTTAAATCAAGCCTCAGCTCTTGTTCATGTTTACACAGATGGTAGTGTTAGTATAAGTACCGCAGCAGTAGAAATGGGACAGGGTGTTAATGCTAAATTAATCAATATTGCTTCACGAGTTTTTTCAATTCCTCCAACACGAATAAAACTGGAAACTACAAATACAACACGCATTGCCAATACATCTCCAACAGCTGCGAGCAAAGGATCTGACTTAAATGGATTCGCAACAATGGAAGCGTGTCAAGCGATTCTTAAAAGATTAAAAAAACTTGCAGCCACTGAACTTAAAATTGAGGATGAAAATCAAATTGAATTTAAAGATGAAGTTGTTTATTGCAAAGGAGAAAAGACAGACCTTACATGGAATAAAATTGTTCAGAAAGCGTATGTTAACCGAGTAAGTTTATCGGCTCATGCATTCCATGCTACGCCTGGTCTTTATTTTGACAGGGATACTTCAAAAGGGCATCCGTTTGCGTATCATGTTTATGGTACTGCATTAATTGAAGTTACAGTAGATTGTTTGCGTGGAACTTATAAGTTAGATTCAGTACAAGTTGTTCATGATCTTGGAGAAACTCTACATCCAGTTGTAGATAAAGGTCAAATTGAAGGTGGAATTGTTCAGGGTATTGGTTGGATGACAATGGAAGAGATAATTTATGATAAGAGAGGGAAATTAATTACAGATTCACTTTCTACTTACAAAATTCCGGATGTTTATGGTGCTCCTGAAAAAATTGAAATTCACTTTCTTGAAAACGCACCAAATGATTTTGGACCTTTCAAATCAAAAGCTGTTGGTGAACCACCGTTTATGTATGGCATCGGCGCATTTTTTGCAATATTAAAAGCGATGAATGTTTTCAGGCCAGGACTTGAAATAAAGTTTATTGCTCCTATGACTCACGAAAGAGTTTTAATGACTCTTTATTCAGAAGTGAAAGAAAAAGTAAGATTATAAATTAAGACTAAATTATTAAAATAAGTTTTCACAAAATCACTGAAATAATTTCCCTCCAATCAATTGGTAAACCTTGCGTTTTAACGACCGCGATCTTATCAATTGATAATTCCCTTGGTAATTTTTCGGATATCTCTTCCTTGATTTTTTCTTTTACTTCTTCCTCGAGATTAGCATAAATCAAACTTACATGTGGAAGAAATATTTCATTAGAATTGATTTGAAAAATTTCTAAACCTCTTTGATAGATCGATAGCAAAGAATTATTAATTTCTATTTCAGCAAAAAAAGACTTATAAAAATTTTTTTCCCAAGTCAATTTCTTTATTTCAACTTTAAAGGAATAAACATCAATACAAAAAGTATTAAGTAAAGAAACAATTTCTAATTCATTTTTCTCAAGACCTTTAAATAGTGTTATGTGTGGAGTGAAGACAGAAGATTTGAACTTTAACGCTAATTCATCAATTAAATTTTGTAAAATTAATTCGTAGTTTTTCCCAAATTTTAACCATATGGAAATACCTTTAGCTACAGGAAAAGTGTTATTCATTATTATTAAACTTTCTTCTAATTAAGCTAAAAGTATTTCTTTCCCAGAAAACACCATTTTCAAATCCTTGTATGCGATTATCTTTTTCAGCAAGCTGTATTCTTTTTTCAGCAATGCAGCAGTAATAAGTGTCTAGCTCAACTCCACAATAATTTCTTTTCAGTTTCTTTGCAACTACGGCGCTTGTTCCTGAACCTAAAAATGGATCGAAAATAAGATCCCCTTCATTTGAACTTGCAAGAATTATTTTGGCAAGTAACTTTTCAGGTTTTTGAGTTGGATGATCTGTATTCTCTGGCATTGACCAGAATGGAACTGAAATATCTGTCCAAAGATTTGAAGAGTAAGTTAATCTAAATCCATCTTTCCAATCTTTAGGATTACCATTTTCGTCTCGATAAGGTGCAAACACTTTTCTTTTTAATTTTACTAATTCAGCATTGAATGTATATTTATTTGAAACCGTAGCAAATAGAATATCTTCGGAACAATTTTTCCAATTAAATTTTGAACCACGACCTTTCTCTCTTTCCCATGTGATTCTGTTTCGGATAATTAAATGATTATTTAATACATCCTGAATTAAGTATGTTGATCGCCAGTCACTACACAAATAAACAGATGCAGTTGGTTTTAATACTTTTAAGAGTTTTGAAAACCAACCTTCGAACCAGATTTTATAATCTGTGGGTTTTAACTCTTTGAAATAGTTACTTTTTGATTCTTTTAATACAGAAAAATTTTTATCGAGATTATACGGTGGGTCAATATAAAGAAGATCAACAAAATTTTCTGGAAGAAAATCAATAACCTCAAAGAAATTTTGATTTATAATTTTGTTGGTTATTGTTTCAGGGGTTACTCTTGTTTTAACCTTAATTAGCTTTTTTTTGAATTCACGAAATTCTTTCTGTGTCAGCTCTATTGTTTTATTTCTAATGGCTCTTTTCCTGGCTATCATATTTTACTTTTTTAGCTCATTTAATAAATCAAATTCTAAAACTAATTTTAGATGAATAATTGCAGGGACACAATTCTTTTACATTCTATAATGAAATTTTTAAGTCTGATTTATTAATAGAAATTAGACTTCAACTTCTTTCGTAAAAAGAAGTTAGTCATATCTTATAAGTTCCGGACTAACTTATTGCATCAATTTAAAAAGAAATTTATATATGTCAAATTACATACCCTTTTCAAGGTTTAATTATCTAATGCCTTGTGAGTCAGATTGTAATTTGAGGTTTCATTTAATCAAAACCATTTTTTTGGTTTGCACGAAATTATTAGATCTTAATTCATAGAAATAAATTCCTGAAGAATAGTTAGTACTTTTGTCGATTGAAAATTGTATTACGTATTCTCCGGCATTAAGAAATTCGTTAATCATGGTTCTAATTTCTTTGCCAAACATATCATAAATTTTTAATGAAGTTAATCCACTTTGGGCAAGATTAAATTTTATTGTTGTTGAGGGATTAAAAGGATTCGGATAATTTTGGAAAAGTGCATAGTCAGTAGGTATCTGATCTTTGACGGATGAGGTCGTTGACATAAACCACCAAGCGTCGCTAAACTCACCCCAACCTAATCCATTTTTTGCTTTTACTCGCCAGAAATATTTACCTGTTTGATTAACTTGTTTTGTAGTCGTAGTTTGAGTAATGTTAGAATCTACAATGACTTTGTTATAGAAATTTGAATCTGTAGCACATTCTAGTAGATATTGTTCTGCGTCAGGTTGAGCGACATACCAGGTAAAGTTAATAGGTGAGGTAATCGGAATTGTTTCTCCATTCGATGGAGAAATAAGTGTGACTTTTGCTGGCGCAGTATTGGGTATAGTTTTAAATGATCTTGTTTCTGACCAGTCACTTATTGCTGAATTGGACAATGCCTTTACACGCCAGTAATATCTTGTTTCGCGATTGAGTTTTGAAAACGTTTTGAATGTATCAGTTAGCGATGAATCGGAGAATAATTTGTTAATAAATAAACTATCTGTAGCAAGTTCAAGTACATAATTTGTTGCACGAGATACTTTATTCCAAATGAGTGTAATATTTACAGGTTGATTTAAAACACCATTTAATGGTAATACTAAATTAGGCTTACTCATAGTTTCTTTAGTTTTACGAATTATAGCTTGATAAACTTCTCTTGTGTTTCGGTTTTGGATGAAAGCGACAATGTGTGAATTACTTAACTTCCAGCTGGAATTCCAAGTAATACTTCTAGTAATTGTTTTAGATTGATTTGCTCCTATTGTAAATGCTTCGCCATTTGCATCAGGGTACATTTTACGCAAAACAAAATGATGAACCGGGTCACCATTAGTTCCAGTGTAATATAGATCTGATTCAACAATAACTACATGAAGAACAAGAGTACCTGTTGGAACAGTTGAACCCGATGTAATTACAATATTAATATTTCCGCCGTTTATTGAATCTAAATTTCCATAAGCTGCGAGCTTAAACAATGCTGTTGTATTAAGTTGATTTTGAATGTGGGTTATCCATGTAGATGCAGAAGAGGTACCATCATTTGTGCCATTAATTATGCCGCGAGGAACATAATTAGTACCATAATAAGATACGCGAGCACTATTATCTGCTGTATTTGCAAGATAAAACGGGTCATTACCTGGACTGGGCCACCACGTATGGTATTTTATTACTGCAATTCTATGAGCATTGGGCGAATTCTTAAGCCAGTTATCAAAAATTGGATTTTGCGTTGCACATGGGGGACATGTAGTGCTTGTAAAAATTTCTGTTAAAACTGTTCTTTCAAAAGCAACGACTTTTACAAAAACGGCGAGTGTAACGATCAATGTTAGTATTAATTTTTTCATGTTATTTTCCTCATAAATTTGTATTAATATTTAATCTTAAACCATTATAAGGTAAAATTTCTCTACAAATTCCCTGTGTACAAACTTTTCCACCTCTTTCCCGGCCATAATTAATAATAATTGAATTTGCCATGCCAAAACGATAGCCAAATTCAACTACAAACCAATCCTTTCTTCCCTCAGGCTCGTACTTGCTTGTTGTTTTCTCGTATCTAAATCCAACTGTTAATTTAGAAAATAAATTACCTGAAAGTCCAACAAGGTGGTTATAATATTTTTTATCATCAGTGTACTCAAAGACCCATTGAGATTCGGAAGTCAATTTTGTTACAAGGTAACTATTCCATCGGTGTTGAATTTCTGCAGGTAACGTCAGTGTCCGCAGGGAAAGATCAGAAACGTAAAAGCCCAAATTTTCGTAGAAAATTTTTGATCTGCGATTCAAGCCCAATCTAACATAGGAATCGGCATCATCATAAAAATGTTCGATATCAAAATAAATTTCCCAGAAAGGTGATCTCTTTCGATCCAGTGATGGAAGCCAATCGATTCCTAATCTTTTTTGATTAAATTCTAGTGGATTCAATCCCTTCTCATAATCAAAATGTCTGCTTGCCAATGAAAAATTAGTATTCAATGTAGTGCTGTTTGTAATAGAAAAAAATGCATCGAGTTGTAATCCCACTTCATCGTTAAAATCAACAACATGAGGAAATCTTTGAAGTAATGTAAATGAATGTTCTTTATGGACTGTTGGGGGATTTTGAAATGGAAGCGCACGAGTTGGTCTAAAAACATCAGCTCGTTTAATAGGATTGACTATATCAAATCTATAATCTTTGTACTCAATTGTTAATCCAATTTTTTCTCCTGCGTAAGAAAAGCTTGAATATAAACCGGAACCTTTTTTAGTGGAAGAATTTTTTTGTAATGTTCTTTTTATAGCGTACGAAATGAAAAAGTCAAAATCAGAAATTTTTGATTTTAAATAAATCTCAGGGATGTTCGCTTCAATTGAATCTAGTGTGGAAATAGGTGATGGAATGAATCCTTCAGTATGAACAAAATTCCCACCAATTAAAAGATAAGTTATTGGCCTGATCTCGAGGTTCAAGCCTCTTATTTTATAATTTTCAGTAATTGGGTTATTAATAAAAATGTTCGTTGGATCAACAAAATTCAAATCACCTCCGATTACCTTACCAGAAATAAACTTACCTTCGTAGCCAATTCTGAGACCTTCTATTCCTGAATCAAAAGCTAGTTCTCTCTTTCTAAATAGGTTTAATGAAAGTCCACGAGCGAATAAATCATTTATGTAACCAGCTCTGATATTAAAATTATCTTTAACATAATCAACAAAAACGTCTCTAATTCCAACGAATTTTAAGCCAAATTCAGGTGGATTAGCATATTCCAAACGAAAACCGATTGCGGTGTTTGGTAAAAACAATCTAAAGTCAGAAATATTATCAAAGTAATTTTTTTTGTTTTTGTGTAGATAAACTCCACCTATTTCGTAGCCACTTCCAGCTTTGAGTTGATTTGAAGCAGAAATGGAAATGTTCTGAGAAAAGAGTTTTGAGATGGTTAAAAAAATTATGAAAGTAATAGTGTATATTTTCAAATGACTTCCTTTTTATTTGATTGATTTTAAAATTTGATCAAAATCTTCAATTATGCTTTGTTTGTCTCCAGGTAGATATGAGTTGCGAGTTTTAATTATTTCACCATTTTGATTTACAAGAAGTGAATAAGGAAGATTTTTTCCGCTCAATGTTTCAAAAAGATTTGAGTTTGGGTCTAGTAGTACTTTAAAGTTAAATTTTTGAGTTGAGACGTAGGATCTTACTTTTGCTGTGCTTTTAGGTGAGTCTATGTTAATTGCAAGGATTGTAACTTTCTTGTCTTTATACATTGTTTGAATGGAATTTAAATCCTTTAATTCTGCTCGACATGGAATACACCAAAGCGCCCAAAAACATAAATAAACCGGTCCTTCCTTAAGGAATTCATGAAGTGAATATTTTTTTCCATCGATACCTTCAAGCATAAAATTGGGAATAGTTTTAATTTGAGCGGATGAATTTATATTATATAAAGTTACGAATATGAACGTAAAGAAAATAATTCTTTTCATGTTTATCCTAAACTTGTGTTTGTATTGTAAAAGAAACTTTACTATAAAGATTATTATTTAAGAAATATCATTTTCTTGGTATCGACATATTTTTCTGATTGAAGCTGATAAAAATAGAAACCACTCGCTAAAGTTTTTTCTGATTTAATTGTAGTAAAGTCAATTTCATAACTATAAGAACCAGCAACTTTAAAGTCTTCAAGTCTATATAATTCCTCTCCATTTATATTGAATATTCTGAATTTTACAAAAGAGTCTTCAGGAATAGAATAAGCAATTTTTGTTTTTCCATTAAAAGGATTTGGAAAGTTATTATGTAGAAAAAAAATCTTTTTCTGGAAATCATGATTATGAACTGATGTACCTAAAGTAGTGAAGTACCAAATGTCAGAAGAAGAAGTGCCAGCTGAATTAGTTGCTTCGACCTTCCAGTAATAAGTTGTGTTTGGTAAAAGGTTTGTTAGTAAAAAAGAAGTATCGGTCAGACTCTTGTTTAATACAATATCTGTAATAGAGGAATCTTTACTAACAATTAAAAGATATTCATTTGTATAAGTTACAACGAACCATTTTAGTTGAATTGGAGTTGACAATCCAAATGCACCCTTGGGAGGTGAATGTAATTGCGGTTTTGAAGGAGGTGGCATAATTGTTCTGAAATTCCAAATGGTCGAAAATGTACTCCAACCTGCATTATTTCTTGCTCTAACTCGCCAGTAATAAAGTTTATCGTTTTGAAGTTGTACATTGTGTGAGTTTGTTTGAATAGTTGAATCATTAATGATGAGGTTGTTAAAGGTCGAATCAAGGGCAACCTGTAGATGATATCTAACAGCACCACTAACTTGAGTCCACTGTAAGTTTAAATTTGTAGGTTGATTTATTGACCCACTAAGTGGTGATCTGAGAGTTGGAGGTGATGGAAGTAAATTGCCAGTTAAGTTGTATGTGATTGTCATTTTTAATTTATTTATAATGCCGGGATTAGTAACAACAGTGTTACCCGAGCCAGTCATGTTAACGTTAACTACAACTCCACCAAAAAAATCTTGTAAAAGTCCTGTAACTCCCGATGGGAAATTCCATATAATTGTAATTGTATTTCCTGTTCCAACTTGGTATCTCAATTCGTGAATTCTTTGTCCTTTAGTAGTATCGTAGCCAAAGCGATAATCTTTTAAGACGCCCTCACCGAGTTGAGGGATGTTAATGTCGGTTCCAATAAATCTTGCATCAAATACACCTGACGGAGGAAGTGGTGGTTGTTCCATTTCGTCCAGATGTGGATCGATACCATCTGTAGCAGATGGGTCTAAACCAAAGTACAAAGTCTTTGTTCTTGTACCATCTGTAATTGTTAGAGGTATATTGACCTGTGGAATTATTTGACTGTACAGTGAAACTGTTGCTGTAAGGATTATAAAAGTTGCTTTTTTTACAATAATCATATTTTTAATATTAGTTTGTTTTTGTAAAAATATTATTTTGAAATATGATATTAAACTCTTTCTATTTGGTTATAGTCATTTTTAATTTTATATGAAGAATCTAGAAAAACTGAAGATATTTTTTCAGAAAATCAATAAATCAAAATTTTTAGTTTTACTTGTTATTTCGATTTGTGTTTTTTTAGTTTATCATCCTACTTTCAAATTCGATTACACATACCTTGACGATTATGATTTAGTTGTCAAAAAGAATCATATTTATCTTGATATAAAAAACATTCCAATTCTTTTCACTACAAAGTTCTTTATGACCGACTATGGTGCGTATTACAGACCTTTAATTTCCTTCAGCTTTATGATTGATGCTAAAATAGGTGGGACTCGTCCTTTTATCTATCACTTTTCAAATCTAATTTATCATATACTCGGAAGCTTTTTATTCTTTCTTTTATTACGAAAATTTGTGGAAAACTATTATCTAGTTTTTGCACTAACTTTGCTTTTTATTGTTCATCCACTTAACGTACAAACTGCAGTTTGGATTCCGGGAAGAAATGATTCTATATTATTCATTTTTGTTGCGTTAAGCTTCCTTTATTACTTTAAAATCACGGAAAAAAATTCAATATTTTATCATGTTATTTTTTCATTGTCTTTTTTAAGTGCTCTTTTATCGAAAGAAAATGCTATTCTTATTATTCCTGGAATTTTGATTTATTATTTTCTTTTCAAGAAAAAACTCGGATTTTCAAAAAATTTCACCTTAGTTCTAATTGAAACTATGATTTTAACAATTGGCTGGTTGATATTGCAGTCAAAAGCCAAAGGTGGTGTAATAATTAGCGAAGGTTTAGAACTAAAATTCTTAGATTATATACTTGGTATATTAAACTACACGGGCAAAACTCTTCTGCCACTTAATCTTTCTGTGATTACTCTAAAAGATAATTTGAACGAATTTTATGGAATACTTGTATTAATTTTTATTGTTATTCTATCTATTAAAGGGATTAAAAATAAAAAAATATTTTACTTCGGATTCATTTGGTACTTAATGTTTTTAGTTAGTGGTATGGTTGGTTACGCAGGTTTTACGAATTTTCTTGATAATAGAGCGTATGTTCCACATTTTGGATTTGCGTTGATGATTGCTCAATATAGATTTTTTGATAAGGCAGGTAAATACATCTCAATTACCATTTTTGTCATAATGGTAATATATTTTTTGTTTATTACTTTAAATTACATTTCAAACTTTCGTGATGGAATTACTTTTTATACATCCGCAATTAAGAGCTCGCCTGAATCTTTCTTTACAAGAAGAGGTCTTGCAAATGTTTACCATCGAAAAGGTATGTATGATGATGCAGAGAAAGAATTTCTTAAATCATTAAGCTTAAATCCTAATTCAATAGAAACACTTAATAATATTGCTATCAACTATAGAAAGATGAACAAACCATTGGAGGCAGAACGTTATCTCTTACGTGCAATAGAACTTAACCCCGAAAATAAAATCACCCTAAATAATCTTGCAAATCTATACCTCTCGATGAATAAATATGAAGAGTCAGAGAAATTATTTCTTAAATCAATAAGTCTAGATTCATCTTATTATGAAGCTTACAACAATTTAGGGGTTCTCTATGCCAGGATTGATAAAGATTCTCTGGCACTTTTTAACTTTAAAAAGTCAATTAAATTAAATCCATTTTTTATGGAAGCATATTTAAACCTTTCCATATATTTTTTTAATAAGGGAGATATTGACTCTGGTCGTTATTATTATAAACTCGCTCTAAAAAATGGATTAAATCCTGACAATCCCTTACAGAAATTAATGCAATAAATTTCTTGCTTAATGGGAAGAATAAAGGCAAAATTAAATTTGTAATTAGTTATTGAATTTTTTACTTTTTAGTTTAATAATTTGCTGAGGATTTACATCCGATATTAAAACGAATAATGCAAAGATTTTTAGTGTGTACTTTATAAATCTTGTTAAAAATTTGATAATGTCTTCAAAAATCAAAAGTTAGGAGATCAAAAAATAAGGTGAACAAATGAAGTTTAAGAAAAGAACTCATACTTGTGGTGAGTTAAGAGATCAACATATAGGGCAAACTGTTACTTTAAACGGTTGGGTTGATAATAGAAGAGATCTTGGTGGAGTAATTTTTATAGATTTGAGGGATCGTTATGGAATTACACAAATAGTATTCGAACCGAGTTATAATGCTGAAGCACATGAGCAAGCTAAAGATTTGCGTAATGAATGGGTGGTATCAGTTACAGGTAAAGTAAGACGAAGGCCTGAGGGTACTGAAAATCCAGAAATTGAAACAGGAATGATCGATGTTATGGTTGACGAAGTGTCGATTCTTAATAAAGCTCAAACTCCACCATTTCCAATTGAAGATAGAATCGATACAAATGAAGAAATTCGTTTACGTTATCGTTATCTGGACTTGCGTCGAAGACCAATGCAAAGAAACTTGATTCTACGTCACAAGATGTATCAAGTTGTTAGAAAATATTTTGATGAAAATAATTTTTTAGAAATTGAAACTCCTTTCCTGATGAAATCAACTCCTGAAGGAGCTAGAGATTTCCTTGTACCAAGTAGAATTCACAAAGGTTATTTCTATGCGCTACCTCAGTCACCTCAAACTTACAAACAGATTTTAATGGTGGCGGGCTTTGATCGGTATTTTCAGATTGTCCGATGTTTTCGTGACGAAGATTTAAGAGCAGACCGTCAATATGAATTCACACAAATTGATGTAGAAATGTCATTTGTCGATGAAGAGGATGTTTTTAATATTGTTGAAGGATTAATGAAGAGACTTTATAAGGAAATTCTTGATATTGAAATTGAAACGCCCTTCAAACGATTGAAATACGAAGAAAGTATGGAGCTATATGGTTCAGATAAACCTGACTTAAGATTTGATTTACAGCTTTTTAACCTTAATTCAATTTTTGAACGAAGTGAATTTAGATTATTCAGTGAAGCTATTAAAAAAGGAGGAATTGTTTCTGCACTTAATGCAAAAGGTTGTGGGAATTATACACGTAATCAACTTGATGTTTTGACTGACTTTGTTAAAAAACTTGGTTCTGGTGGACTAATCTGGATTCGTGTTAACGAAAATGGCCTTGATTCACCAACATTAAAATTTTTTAATGATGCCGAACAAAAAGCATTAATTGAGAAAACAAAATCAGAAATAGGAGATTTGATTTTAATCCAGGCTGGTGAGTGGAGAAAAACGCTTACAATAATGGGTGCTCTCCGTTTAGAAATGGCTAAGCGTATGGACTTGATAAAACAAAATGTAAAACCTCAGATACTTTGGATAACTGATTTCCCTCTTTTTGAATACAGTGAAGAAGAAAAACGACTTGTTGCTATGCATCACCCTTTTACCTCTCCTAAAGATGAGCATATTGATTTAATGTTAACTGAACCTTTAAAAGTAAAAGCCAAAGCATATGATTTGGTACTAAATGGCAATGAAATTGCTGGTGGAAGTATAAGGATAAATGATCCAGTGGTTCAATCAAAAATGTTTGATGTACTTGGAATTTCAAAAGAAGAAGCAGAAGAAAAATTCGGATTTTTGATTAACGCCTTCAAATATGGTGCTCCACCTCATGGTGGTATTGCTTTTGGATTTGATAGAATGGTTATGTTATTTGCTAATCAAAATTCTATTCGTGATGTTATTGCTTTTCCCAAAACATCCAATGGCCTTTCGCTTATGGATGGTGCACCATCACTTGTAAGGCCTGAGCAATTGAAAGAGCTTCACATTAAAATACTATAAAAATGCGATGACATTCTAAATCATGGATATGATTAAAGAAATATTGTTTGAAACAATCGAAATCACTTTTTTCGTTGCAGTGATGATGATAGCCATTGACTTAATGAATGTCTTTTCAAAAGGGAAATTGAAACTACTCCTGGTTGGATCAAACAAAGTAAAACAATACTTCATTTCATCTTTTATTGGAGCAATTCCAGGTTGCTTTGGTGGATTTACAAATGTTTCACTTTACATCCATGGTTTAATAAGTTTTGGTGCGCTTGCTGGTTCAATGATTGCATCTTCTGGTGATGAAGCATTTGTATTAATTGCTATGGTGCCTGATAAAGCCTTTTATATTTTTATGCTCCTTTTTTTTCTTGGCGTGGTAGGTGGTTTTTTAGCTGATTATATTGTGAAGAAACTTAAAGTGAAAATATGTATTAACTGCGAAGAGTTTGTAATTCATGAACATGAACTTTCTTTCAAACATTATATAACAGAACACATCTTTAATCATGTAATCAAAAAACACCTATGGAAAATTTTTGTCTGGACTCTTTTAGCTTTAACTATCGTGCATTTAAGCCTGGAATATCTACATCTAGAACGTTTTACTTCTCAGTACAAAATTGCTTTCATTTTTATTGCAGCACTCGTTGGACTTATTCCTGAGTCGGGACCACATTTGATTTTTATAAAACTATTTGCTGATGGACTCGTCCCTTTTTCTGTATTATTAACCAGTTCAATTGTTCAAGATGGGCATGGTATGTTACCTTTACTTTCCTATTCAGTTGAAGATTCTATTAAGGTTAAATTATTCAATTTTATCTTCGGACTTGTAATAGGATTGACTCTTTTCTTTGCGGGATTTTAACAATTAATTATCTGACAGGATTTCTACAGATTAAGTTTTCTTTCTTTCAAATAATCCAATTACAATGTCCATCACGTTTGTGAATGTAGGGGCAGTTTTAATTAGACCTCCTGACTCACTGAAGAAGGTATATGAATCGTTCCTTGTAAGAAAATTTTTTGGATTTAGATTTTTATTAATTGAATTTTTTATAACATCATAATCTACAAACGCCCCTGCACAGTCTGTGGTACCATCATTTCCATCTGTTGCAATTGAAGCTAGTATAAAATTGAAGTTTGAAATTATATCACGATGAAATATTAACTCATACAAAGCTGATAAGGCAAATTCGGTATTTCTTCCGCCTATGCCATCACCACGAACAGTAACTGTGGTTTCACCGCCTGAGATAAAACAGAATTTTTCGACTTCTTTATTTTGATTGAGGTAATCTGATATTATTTTTATGTAATTACTCGCAACTAATCTCGCCTCGCCTTCCATTTTTTCCGAAATTATAAAAACCTTGTAACCTAATTCTTCTGCAAGTTTTTTAGTACTTATTACAACATTTTCATTCGATGCGATAATTATATTCTGTACTTTTTTATCAAAGTATTCCCAAATTTCATTTGTAAATTTGTTAAATGATTCTTCCATTGATAAAATTTTTTCTAAACTTACTGAAGAAAGTTTTTCCTTGAGATAATATTTTTGAATGATTTCCCGAGTTGAATGTTTACTTTCAGAGGTAATAAATGTTGGGCCAGATGCAATTATAGAAAGATCATTTCCTATTACATCTGAGATTATTATTGAAATGCATTGACTTGGGTAAATATAACTTAAAAGTTTACCTCCTTTAACTTTTGAGATTAATTTTCTTATCGCGTTTATTTCATAAATGTTTGCACCACAATGAAGCAAAACAGAATAAACTTGCTTTAGTTCGTCAAGGGAAAAATCGTCAATCGGTACTTCAAACAAAGCAGAACCGCCTCCTGAAATTAGACTAATAATCAAATCATTCTCATATGTTTGGTTTAGAAGTTTTAATATTCGTTTTGAATGATGAATCGTATTTTCATCGGGTATGGGATGTGCGGCCTCGAAAACTTTAATTTTGTTTGTATGGGTTTTAAATCCATATTTTGTTATTACAATTCCAGCTTCTATTCTATCATAAAGAAACTTCTCAATTTCTGTCGCCATAGCTGAAGATGCCTTTCCAAATCCAATAACATAAAGTTTATTTGTTTTACTCAAATCCAAAGTATAATCTTGTATTTTCAAAAAGTTATTCTCTAGATTAAATTTTTTGTTAAAAACTTCTTTTGGGGTTATTGTCTTAAGAACTTTATCTATAATCGAAAGAAGTATTTCTCTAAGATGCATTTGACAATCTTTTTTTTCTTAAGTTAATTCCTTCTAGATTTATATAGCAACCATTATGATAATAACTTGTTAATGTAAAATTTCTTCTATGTGAAAGTAACAAGTAAAAATTTAAGATGGGAATAACTTTATAAAATTTTATGTTGGATAATCCATTAATCGTCTTATTGTTAAATTTAAGAAAGAGTTCTATCGTCTCAATTATTCTTTAAGTTTTCAAATTTTATAGGATTAATTCATTTTCTGTTGTTCTTTCATAGCAGTTCTGGTTATTTGTGCTTAACCAATTATGGAAAAATTTTACGTTGATTGTTAGCTTGCGTTTACAAAAAGTAAAATTGCCCCCGTAGCTCAGTTGGATAGAGCAGCGGTTTCCTAAACCGCGTGTCGGAGGTTCGAATCCTCTCGGGGGTACAAATTAAATAAGAAGTTTGCCCCCGTAGCTCAGCTGGATAGAGCACCAGCCTCCGGAGCTGGGTGCACAGGTTCGAGCCCTGTCGGGGGTACAATCTGATTTTAATCCCTTGCAAATTTTGGAGAAGAAAAATGAAAGTTGCAAAAGAATTTCGATGGGAAATGGCTCACCGTTTACCTTTTCATAATGGAAGATGCAAAAACCTTCACGGCCATTCTTATCGAGCAGTAATTGAATTCGATGGAGATCAATTAACCGATGGAATGTTAATTGACTTTTACGACATATTTAATATTGTCAATCCAATAATTGACAAAATGGACCATTCGATTTTGGTTGACTCATCGGATAAGGAGTTGCTTGAAATAGCAAATCAAATTAATGATCGAGTTGTTGTCGTAGATTTTCCAACTACTGTAGAGAACATATCAAGATTTATTGTCGAGGAAATAACTAAATCAAATTTACCACAAAAATTAAATTTGATTTTGGTGAGGGTTTACGAAACAGTTGATTCATACGCAGAATATCAAAAAAAATTATAAGTATAAAGTGAGTGAGTTAAATGTCTGACAGAAAATTAGCTGTTGTCCTTGCCAGTGGTGGAATGGATAGTTGCGTAGTAACCGCAATTGCCAGTAAGAATTATGACCTGGCAATGTTGCACTTAAATTATGGTCAAAGAACGGAAAGAAGAGAACTGAAGGCATTTAACGACATTGCTGATTACTTTAAGGCAAAATATAAATTGGTTCTAAATACAGACTTTTTTAGAGAGATTGGGGGCTCTTCACTAACTGATGAAAAAATCGAGGTTAGTTTAGCAAATTTAAATCCAAAAGAAATTCCTTCATCTTATGTTCCTTTTAGAAATGCAAATATTTTATCCATGGCTGTGGCGTGGGCAGAAGTTTTAGGCGCTGAGAAAATTTTTATAGGAGCGGTGGAGGAAGACTCGTCAGGATATCCTGATTGTAGAAAAATTTTTTACGAAAAATTTAACGAGCTTATAAAAGTTGGAACTAAACCAACCACAAAACTAAAAGTTGAAACTCCGTTAATCTCCTTAAAAAAATATGAAATTATAAAACTTGGTGTTGAATTAAATGCACCGTTTCATCTAACTTGGTCTTGTTATAAGGATGAAGAAGTGGCTTGTGGAGTTTGCGATAGTTGTGCTTTAAGGTTAAGAGGATTTCAAATGGCTGGTATTGATGACCCAATTATTTACAGAGTCAAACCAAAGTATATTTGAGGAAAAAGAATGGAAGATAGAATAAAAATTTTAGAAACTTTTGATAACAAGTATCCTGATAGAAATTACAAAATCGTTCATGTTCAACCTGAGTTTACATCTGTATGTCCTAAGACAGGTAATCCTGATTTTGGCAAAATAACAATTACATATGTTCCTGATAAAAAATGTGTCGAATTGAAATCTTTGAAAATCTATTTTAATTCATTTCGTAATGAGGGGATTTTCTATGAGTCTGTAGTTAATTTGATTTTAGACGATCTGGTAAAAGTTTTACAACCACGTTATATGAAAGTAACCGGTGAATTTAATCCACGAGGGGGTATGTATAGTATCGTAGAAGTTGAATATCCTTCTAATTTTCAAAGTAACTTCATAGAGAGAAGCAAATAGTTTAAAAAATCAATTCATATTGATTTTGTGAAGTGAAAAATCTGATATTTTACATTGGGGGTATCATAATTTTCATTATAGGGATGATTGTTTACGGAATCATACAGGATTTAAGAAAAACTAGTTTGAAAGATTTACTTTCTGAAAAAAAGATTGAAAATTTGGATAATCCCAAAATAATCATCAATAAACTTGATTATAAACTTCATCTTTACATCGATACTGTCTTAGTTAAAACATACAATATCGCACTTGGAGCAAATCCACGATTCTCTAAACAATCAAAAAACGATAGATTCACTCCCATAGGAAATTTTTACGTATGTGATAAAAGAATAACAGATGGTCTAGGAAAAATTATGATACTCAACTATCCTAATGTAGAGGATGCAATTAGAGGACTAGAAAGTGGTATCATAACAAAAAGTGAGTTTGAAAAAATAATAAATGCCAACGCTTCGAATTTGTGCCCGCCGATGGATACTAATCTTGGTGGTTTTGTAAAAATTCATGGTAATGGAAAATTTGATTTATTGCTCAGAAATTTACCCTTTATATTTAATTGGACCGACGGAAGTATAGCAGTGAACAACTCAGAGATTGAGGAGCTTTATAGTGTATGTAAGATTGGTACTACCGTTATTATTTATTAGTATACTATTCGTTTCTTGTAAAAAAGAAAAAGAAATAGTAGAAGCTCCCATTAAGGAAAAAACTGAGACAAATGATTTTGAGATATCAGATCCTCTGCTAATTTCTCAGGAGGTTTATTCTCCCTGGACATTTTTTGCTATTTATGACTCGGTGAATAGAGTTTTTGTTGGCATTGAAGAGGATTCAATTGATGGAATAAGATTTTTTGCTTTTGATACGACAGAAAGTAGACCAAGAATCCATACGAAGACACCGGTTCATAGTGGTTTTAGAGATACATCTAGAGTTAAGATTATAAAGTTATCACCGGATAGTTTGAGCTTCATATATTACGATACAGGCTCAGGATATATCGGAACAGGTAATGTTGAAATTTATCAATATTTGTTTTCCCTTGATAAATTAGAATTCTTTTCATGTTATACACAACAAATTGATAGAAATTTAGTTAATATTGTTTATTCTAAAAACTTAAAGTACGAAAAATATGATTTCGTGAAAGAATACTTCAATTCGATTCTTGATAAAGAATTTCTTGAATATTTTCCATCAATGAAAAAAATTGTGAAGTATGAGTAAAGATATTCTTATAACAGGATTTCCAGGCTTCATTGCTTCAAAATTGCTGCCTAAAATTATGAAGGATAGAAAAGACTCAGTTGCATATTTGTTAGTGCAAGATAAATTTTATCAAAAAGCACAGACTGAGATTAATATACTTGAAAATAATTTTGAATTCTTAAAGGGTAGATTAAAAATTATCCGTGGTGATTTACGTTTTAACAATCTTGGAATAAATAATAAAGCACTTGATTTTAATTTAATAACCGAAATTTTTAATCTTGCTGCAGTTTATGATTTAAGGGTTAATAAAGATTTAGCATATGATGTTAATGTCAGAGGTACCCAAAATATTCTTGCTTTTGCAAAGAATTGTCGACAACTGGAAAAGTTTCATCACGTTAGTACTTGCTACGTTGCGGGATGGTACACTGGAATTTTTACTGAAGATGATTTTGATATGGGTCAGACTTTCAAAAATTTTTATGATGAAACTAAGTTCATATCGGAAAAATACATTCGCGATTCTAAAGATTTTATTCCGTACATCATTTATCGTCCTTCTGTAGTAATTGGTGATTCCGAGAACGGCGAAACAAACAAATTTGATGGGCCATATCCGGTTATTTTTCTCCTGAGCAAAATGCCCTGTTATACTTTCATGACTCAGATTGGGAGCGGTAACTGCCCGGTAAATCTTATTCATGTTGATTATGTAGTTGAAGCAATTCGAATTTTATCTAAACATTCATCGGTTTTGAGTACATATCATCTTTCTGATCCAGAACCTTTAACACAATTACAACTTATTCAACTTTTTGCACAGGTATTAAATAAAAAAATTATAACCGTTAAGGTTTCATATAGTTTTATGCGAACGATCATGAAGTCATCAATTGTTCAGGATTTGTCTGGACTTTATCCTGAAATGATTGATTATTTTGATCACAATTTGATTTTGAAGTGTGACAAAACTTTAGAATTTCTTAAACCATATAATTTGAAGCCAAAAAGATTGAATGAATATATTCATAACATTATAAAGTTTGCTCAGGATAATGAATCAGTAATTTCTAAAAGTGGTTTGTGGTAATTACAATGCAAAAGTACGTATTGATTTTGTGTATAATTTTTAATTTGGTTTACGCACAGGATGAATTTTATGAACTAACAAAGATTGAGTTTCAGGGTAATAAATATTTTTCTTCTTCCACACTTTCAAGTGTAATTATTTCACGTGAGACTCCATTCTGGTTTTGGAAAGTTCTTAATAAGTTAACAGGTATGGGCAAAGAGCCTGTTTATTTTGATTCATTAGATTTAAAAGAAGATGTTAAACGATTGGAAAAGTTTTATCAGGACAATGGATTTTTCTTGGTTAAAGTGGAATATAGTTACTCCTTTAATCCGAAAAATAAAATTGCCAGATTAATTTTCACGATTGATGAAGGAGAAAGATTTAGAATTCGAGATTATGTTTATATCGGTGTTGACTCTTTAAAAATAGGTGCATGGTTGTATAACAAGATTATTGAAGAAAGAAAAATCAAATCTCAAAGCTTTTTTCAAAAGGATTTGATTGAAGAAGATGCTTTAAGAATTGTCAATGAATTAAGAAATTTTGGTTTTATGTTGGCCGAACGAGGGAAAGTAGTTGCAACAATCGATAAGGTCTTAAGATACGTAGATGTTCAAGTTGAGATTAATCCAAACCGATATTTTACTATTAGTGAAATACGAATAAATAAAACCGGTTATTCACCTGCATTAGTTGAAAATAGCTTAATTTATAACCTTATAAAAATTAAACCTGGTCAAAGGTATAATCAACTTGAACTTGCTGAAAGTCAACTAAGACTTTACCGTACAGGACTTTTCACTTCCGCATTTGTTGCTGGTGTTATTGCTGATACAATTAACTCTACTGTTCCAGTAAATGTAAATGTTGATGTAAGTAAGATGAATGAATTAGGTCCAGAAATTATTATAAACAATCAATCGAGTAGATTTAATCTGGGTTTAGGATTGAACTTCACTAGAAAGAATTTTTTTGGAAGAGCAAGAAAGTTTACAGCTGAAGCATCAATTGTTTCACAAGATTTTTTCAGTGTGAATTATAAAGATGTTTTTGGCAAAAATGGTCTAAAAGACACGACTGTTTTTGGTATTGCTTCATTAAATCTGAGCGTTGAGCAGCCATACTTATTTTTTAAGGATATAAAAGGAAAATGGGAGATTTATGCCTCAGCAGAACAACAAAAGTTTTACCGATATTATACAACTGGTTCAAAAGTTTCGTTCTTATTTGAACTTCCCAGGTTTGTCTTTTTCAACAATTATGGGATATATTTTGGCTATGAATCAGAAAAAATTGACTTTAAGCCCCAACTTTCTTTTGACTTTATTAAGGCTGTTCTTGTTTCCTCCGGTTTTCCACTTTCTCCAGAAGATACCAGTGAAAACATATTAAAAAGTGAAAGTGAATCTTTTTTAAGACATTCTAACACGATAATAGGACTTGATTTATTCGGAAATCATGAAAATGATATGTTTTATCCTACGAAAGGGTTTAACATTCAATTTTCATTAGAGTTCACAGGTCTCTTACCTTATTTGAAAAATCTACTTAGCAAAGAAATTGATAGAAATATTCAATACTACAAAACAGTTGCTGGAATCACGGTTTATACAAATCCATGGAAGCCAGCAAAAGGTGCAGTTGCATATAAATTAAGAATAGGATACATGCAAAAGATTTTCGGTGAAAAATCAATATCACAGAGTAAATTATTTTTTGCTGGTGGCAGTAATTCCATAAGGGGCTGGCGTGCTAGGTCTCTTAGCCCAAGCTTGACGTATCTCGATGTTTCTGGTAAAGAAATTACTATTACTGAAATTGGCGGTAGAGCATTGCTTGAGGGTTCAATAGAATCAAGGAACATAATTATTGGTGATTTGGGCTCAGCTGTGTTTTTTGATTTTGGAAATACATGGTCTAGTTTGAAACAATTCAATATTAAATCAATTGCAGTTACATTTGGTTTAGGTTTAAGATATTACACTTCTTTTGCACCATTTAGACTTGATTTCGGTACTCAATTTTATGATCCATTTACTCAAAAAACCATATTCAAGAGATCTTTCTTTAATGCCCTGCAAATTCACTTAGGGATTGGCGAAGCATTTTAGTTAAATTCTAAATTTTATTTTATAAATCATCAAACAGATTTTACATAATAACCATTAAGATGCAATTCTCTTAAAATTGTATTTTAAATTCTTTCTGTAATTTTCGCACTCTTTCAAAAATTAAATAAAAAGATTAATTTCGAAGTAATTTTCTAAAGATAAATTTGAACAAAATTATTTAAGGGAAATGTATAAACAGTACTCAGATAAAGTCAATTTTTCTGCAATTGAAAAGGAAATTTTAGAGTTTTGGGAAAAAAATAAAATTTTCGAAAAGAGTATCGAAACTCGAGATTTAAATAAGCCCTTTACTTTTTATGAGGGACCACCAACGGCAAATGGAAGACCGGGAATCCACCACGTAATGGCAAGAACTATAAAAGATATTGTTTGTCGTTACAAAACTTTAGATGGATTTCAGGTAAAACGAAAAGCTGGTTGGGATACTCATGGTCTTCCAGTTGAAATTGAAGTTGAAAAAGAATTGGGAATTAAAACTAAAGATGAAATCGTAAAATATGGTATAGAAAAATTTAATCAGGCTTGTAAAACCTCAGTTTTTACTTATGTAAAAGATTGGAATGAATTGACTAGAAGAATAGGTTATTGGATAAATCTAGACGATGCATATGTTACCTGTACAAATGAATACATAGAATCTGTCTGGTGGTCTTTGAAAAAGTTCTTTGATGAGGGATACATTTATAAAGGATTTAAAATTCAACCATATTGTACACGTTGTGAAACGCCACTTTCATCTCATGAACTCTCACTTGGATATGAAGATGTAAAAGACCCATCAATCTATGTAGCAATTAAAGTAAAGGGACAGGAGGAAACTTATTTTTTAGTATGGACAACAACACCTTGGACTTTGATATCCAACGTTGCTCTGGCAGTCAATCCTGATACTAATTACGTCAAGGTCAGGTTATTTGATCAATACAACAAACCATATTACTTAATATTAGCTGAGGCAAGGCTTAGCGTTTTACCATCCAACTACGAAATTGTGGGAAAATACTCCGGTAAAGATCTTTTCGGTTGGGAATATGAAAGATTGTTTGATTATATACCCGTTGATAAAAAGGGATTTTATGTCGTCACTGGTGATTTCGTTACAACAGAAGACGGTTCAGGTATTGTACATATAGCTCCAGCCTTTGGTGAAGATGACTATCAAATTGGCAAAACTTATGATCTTCCTTTCATAAATCCTGTTGATAAAAGTGGATGCTTCAATGAAAGTGTAAGTGACTTTAAATTTATGAACGTTAAAGAAGCCGATCCACATATTATTCAAAACCTGAAATCAAGGCATCTTTTATTTAAAAAAGAAACTATTGAACATAGTTATCCGCATTGCTGGAGATGTAAATCGCCACTTCTTTATTATGCAAGGAGTAGCTGGTACATTTCAACGACAAAATACGTGGATATGATGATCGAACTTAATGAGCAGATAAATTGGTATCCACCAGAAGTAGGAAGAGGTAGATTTGGAAATTGGCTTGAAGAAAATAAAGATTGGGCACTTTCACGTGACAGATTCTGGGGAACACCACTCCCAATTTGGATTAGTGAAGATGGTGAAGATATGTTTGCTGTTGGTAGCATCGAAGAGTTAAAACAAGGATTTTTTGTCACCGATGATGGAAGAGAGATACCCGTTAGCAAGTTAACGGATCTTGATTTGCATAAACCTTATGTGGATAAAATAATCTTCAGGAAAAATGGCAAAGTTTATCGACGCACTCCTGAATTGATTGATGTTTGGTATGATTCAGGAGCAATGCCTTTTGCGCAATTCCACTATCCCTTTGAAAACAAAGAAGTTTTTGAAAAAGCTTATCCTGCAGATTTTATTGCAGAAGGAATTGATCAAACTCGAGGCTGGTTCTATTCGCTTCATGCTATTAATACTTTTCTATTCAAAAAACCAGCTTATAAGAATGTTCTTGTTAATGAATTAATTCTTGACAAGGAAGGGAAAAAAATGTCCAAGTCGTTAGGAAATACAGTGGATCCCTTCCAGATTGTTGAAAAATACGGAGCCGATACTACTCGTTGGTATTTGATATCAAACAGTCCACCATGGAAAGTTACTCTATTCGATGAAGAAGATTTATTTGACGTTCAAAGAAAATTCTTTGGAACCTTAATTAACACTTATGCTTTCTTTGCCTTATATGCTAATCTCGATGGGTTTAAATATGAAGAGCCTGAAATACCTTTTGAAGATAGACCTGAGATTGATAAGTGGATTTTATCGGCATTAAATCTGCTTGTAAAAAATGTTAAAGAATATTTTGATGAGTATGATATTACTAGAGTAGCTCGTGCGATTTCATTCTTTACCATAGAACAACTTTCCAATTGGTACGTTCGTAGGAATCGTCGAAGATTCTGGAAAAGTGAGAAAAATGCAGATAAAATTTCCGCATATCAAACTTTATATCAATGTTTGGTGACGGTTGCAAAATTAAGTTCACCTATTGCTCCATTTATATCAGAAGAAATTTATCGTTGCTTAAATACAGTTACGAATAAAGAGCCGTATGAATCAGTGCATCTTTCTTATTATCCTGAAGTTGGACTTATTGATTATGAGTTGTTAAACAAGATGGAAGTGGCATTAAAAATTGTTTCTATAACCAGGTCTATCAGAGCAAAAAATAATTTGAAGGTTCGTCAGCCACTTCAAAAGATGCTTGTTGTTGTAAGAAAGGAAGATCAAGATTCAGTTCGACAGATGGAACAAGTTATTCTAGATGAAGTTAACGTTAAGGCTTTACAAATGCTTGATACTGGTTCAGATATTGTAGTTAAAAAAGCTAAACCAAACTTTAAATCAATTGGGCCTAAATTTGGGAAGAAAGTAAATCAAGTTGCCAATGCTATCAGAAATTTTGGGAAAGATGAAATCGAACTATTATCAAGGGGTGAATCAGTTAAAATTAATTTGGAATCAGAAGAATTTTTCATTAAGCCTGAAGACGTTGAAATAATTAGTGAAGATATAGAAGGTTGGATTGTTGAAAGTGAGGACGGAATTACAGTTGCTTTGGACACTAATTTAACTCCTGAATTAATTCAAGAGGGACTTGCCAGAGAGTTTATAAATCGTGTACAAAATATGAGAAAGGATGCTGATTTTGATGTAAGTGATCGAATCGAAATTTCAATTGTTACAACAGATGTACTTCAGGAAGCAATTTCTAAAATGAAATCTTATATTATGCAAGAGACTTTAGCTGAAGAGTTGAGATTTGAAGATTCAACGGATGGATTTGCTCAAGAATGGAAAGTTGGAAATGAAAATTGTAGGATAATAATTAAAAGAAAATGAGAGGTGCCAAATGGCAAAAGCAAAAAAAACGACCGCAAAAACTACCAGGAAGTCAGCTGCTGTGAAAAAGACATCGAAAAAAGCAACTGCTAAAACTACCAAGTCTACTTCAAAATCAGTGAAGGATAAAAAGCATCTATCAAAAACACAGGAAAAAAGTAAGAAAACTCAAGTGAGGAGAAGTCGTACTAAAGAACAAGAACAAAAACCAGTTCAAGAAATTAAAACTGTTACAATACCACGTAAACCTGCTTATTCTAAAAAAGAGCTTGAATATTTCAAACAGATCATCTTAGAAAAAAGAAAAGAAATTATTGAACAACTTGAATTGTTGCGTGAAAGAATGGTGGATGAAAATACAGGTACTTTTGTTAATGAAAATTCACCATACTCTCTTCATATGGCAGAGCAGGGGACTGATTCCTTTGAAAAAGAAAAGAATTATTTATGGGCACAAAGAGAAACCAAGTTCCTTAGTTATTTGGATGCAGCTCTGAGACGAATTGAAGATGGCTCTTATGGTTATTGTATAGACTGTGGAGCCGTCATAGAAAAAGGTCGACTCGAAGCAGTGCCTCACACTCAACATTGTATGAAATGCAAAGTTAAGTTCAGTAAGTAATGAAAACATTCTATGTATCTTTATTGGTCGTTTTAATCGACCAGGTCACAAAAATTCTCATCAAAGGATTGGAAATTTCTTCCCTTGGATTAAAAATCGAAGGTATGAAATTATATGATAGCATTAGTGTAATAGGTGATTTTTTCAGAATAACCTACATAGAAAATCCTGGTATGGCCTTTGGTATTGATTTTGGTGAATCCGCAAAAATCTACCTTACTCTATTTTCGCTCGTTGCAAGCATTTTTATAACCATTTATTTAATTAAAATCAAAAATGAAAAATTTATTGTTCGTTTTCCTTTTGCATTAATTCTTGGTGGTGCTGTAGGAAATTTAATTGATAGAATGTTTTATGGAGTGATTTATAATGAAGCCCCTCTTTTTTATGGTAAGGTTGTGGACTTTCTTGATTTCGATTTCTTCAATGTGAGCTTGTTTGGTTACACTTATAACCGCTGGCCTATTTTTAATATTGCCGATATGTCAGTAACGATCGGAGTAGTTTTGTTTATTTTATTCTATCATAAAAACGAAAACAAAGAACCTAAAAACTCTACTGAGCAAAAGTTACTAACCTCTGATGATTCACAAATAAAAGAAGAATAATCAAAATCTTTAAGTTCGGTTTGATTGATAAAAAAATTTTATTCAAATCTCTTTAACCTCTCGTTAACCTCTTAAGTTATCCTAAATATCAGATTAGTATGTCGTGCGTAATAAGAAAATTTATTTTACTTTGTATAGTTTGAAACGACCATTAAGTAGATGCGATTATACTACTTCAATAAATGTTTTGGTAATATTCTTAATATTTTTAATGAATTAAAATAAAGTCAGAATGATTATTTTTGTTCGATGGAAATCATCACGGAGAAAAAATACCGATTTGTGATTCCTGAGGGCAAACGAAAAGAAAGGCTGGATGTTTTTCTAACTCATTCAATTGTAAACTCAACCCGCACGAAAGTTCAATCTTTAATTAAGAATCAGCAAGTTAAAGTTAACGATAAATTTGTTAAACCATCTTATCAATTGATACCTGGTGATGTTGTTGAAGTAACCATACCCGTTAAGCCGCGACCATCGAAAACCTTACCCGAACCAATACCACTTAATATTATTTATGAAGATGAGGACATTATAATCTTAAATAAACCTGCAGGGATGGTGGTTCATCCTGCTCTGGGGAATTATAAGGGTACTCTAGTAAATGCTTTACTCTATCACACTCAAAACCTATCAAAAATCTCGGAGGTTGAAAGGGCAGGGATAGTTCATCGAATTGATAAAGATACAACTGGACTTCTGGTTGTGGCAAAAAATGATATTGCTCATGCTAAACTTGCTAAACAATTTTCCTCTCATTCCATTGATAGGGAGTATTGGGCAGTAGTTTGGGGACACTTTAAAGATAAAGAGGGAATTGTTGAGGGTCATATTGGAAGAAGTAAATCTGATCGTAAAAAGTTTGCAGTTGTAAAAGAAGGTAAGCCTGCTGTTACATATTATTGTGTTCTCGAAGAATTTGAATATCTTTCCCTTGTTAAACTAAAACTTAAAACTGGAAGAACTCATCAAATAAGAGTTCATCTTTCTCATATAAATCATCCCGTTTTTGGTGATCCAACTTATGGGGGAAGAAAAATTCATTTCTCAAATGTAACTTCTAAACTGAAAAAAGAAGTAGAAGATCTACTAGCAATTATGAAACGGCAAGCTTTACACGCTAAAACACTTGGATTTAATCATCCCATAACAAATCTATTTGTTCAATTTGAT
Organism: uncultured Ignavibacteriales bacterium; assembly: GCA_937138605.1. Taxonomy (GTDB): domain Bacteria; phylum Bacteroidota; class Ignavibacteria; order Ch128b; family Ch128b; genus CAKZPH01. Next base: position 537 of record CAKZPH010000021.1, on the reverse strand, counting down.
TCTGAACTTCCTGATGATATTAAACAACTTTTAAGAAGACTTGGTAGCAAGGTCATTTCTTGAAGGGAAAATCCTGAACTAACAACTTGATTCTTTACAGAAACATCATTAGTAATTCCATTGTTTGTTACTTTTTAATAAATATCATTGTAAAGATCTAAACATTTAACTTTAATACATTTAAAAGTTACGTTAAAATTTATTTCAAACACCCTATTGCACAGATAAACTATGACTACCAATTATCTGCAGCCATTTATTTATTACTTAAATTCAGTCGTATATATTTTCTAAGTATCGTCGTGATATTGGATTCAAAACAGAGACGATTGTAATATAAACTTTTTCATCTTTTCATTTCAGCTTAATAAATATGAAATTTAAACATCCAGAATGAAAATGATTCTTCATTTAAACTTTTCTTACCCATGGCTGATTAATTCATTTCCTCACAACTGATTGATACATTTATCAAGATTTTTGTAATAGGCACATTCGAGAAAAATATTTTTATCAACCATAAAAATGGGTCAACAG
>CAKZPH010000020.1 GCA_937138605.1 uncultured Ignavibacteriales bacterium | reverse complement strand
ACTAGTGAAAAGATAATTAAATCTTGATATTTTGCCTTGAATAATAATGAGCTAGTTGTTGATTTATTGATTATTTTTTAATTCGTTGTAAAATTTAATTAGATTAGAAAAAATTTGAATTGAGCAAAATGAAAAAGACAATAATTTTTTCCTTAGTTTTCATGGTTTCATCAATTTTCTCTCAAAGAAAGGACACGTTAATAATTTTTTCTGAGATAATGTTTTACAATTCCACCTCAATTCCAAATGGTGAGTTTATAGAACTTTACAACACCAGTTACACGGATACAATAGATATAGCGAATTGGAAAATTAAATATTACACTTCTTCACCTAACTTAATTGTTAGTGCAGGTGTGGGGACTCGAATAAAACCAAGACAATATGCGGTTATTTTTGAAGGTGATTATGTTTCAGGTTATAATGTTCCTTCGGGTGCTTTAATTCTTCGTGTCTCAGGAAATAATTTTGGTACAACTGGAATGGCTAACACAGCAGATAGAGATGTTCATTTATTAAACGCATCAAACGACACTGTTTGGTCATATTTTTATACTGCCAATAACTCTGCAGGCTATTCTGATGAGAAAATAATTATGATTGGGAGTAACATAGCATCAAATTGGTCAAATAGTTTAGTTTTAAATGGAACACCAGGTGCAGCAAACAGCGTTTCGCCCAAAGAATACGATATACAAGTTGCTTCAATTGTAGCCAAACCATTATATCCTGTAATTAATGATGATATTTCTATAAGTGCGATAATTAAAAACTTGGGACTCCTTAATGCTACAAATTTTTCCGTTTCGTTTAAATATGATTTAAATAATGATAGAACATGGGATGTTTTTGTACCTGCAAAAAATATTTCTCTTTTAGTAAGTAAAGATTCAATTGTTGTTGATTCTGATTCTCTAATTAAACGAATTCAAAGTCCTGCTCGCGTCCTTTGCGAGATTAATTTTGACTTGGACCAAAACAGCGCAAATGATACGTTAAGTTTAATCATTGAACCTGGTCTTCCAAGAAATTCTATTGTGATTAATGAAATTATGTTTGATCCACGAACTGGTGAACCAGAGTGGATTGAACTTTTTAATAATACAAATAATGAGGTTAATCTCAATTCATGGGAAATTTCCGATGTTTTAGCATCACCTACAGTTGTTAGAATCACCAATGATGATTTTTATTTTCAACCTAAGTCTTTTCTTGTTATTGCGGTGAATTCCAAAATATTTGATTATTATGATTCAATTCCTTCACCAATTTTTTATGTTTCAATACCAGCCTTGAATAATGATAAGGATGGTGTTGTAATTTATGATAAAAGGGGAGCAGTGATTGATTCTGTTTTTTATTTTTCAAGCTGGGGGGCATCAAAAAAATCTCTTGAAAGAATCAGTGTAGAGTTACCTTCAAATTTGCAATCTAATTGGGCAGCGTCCATTGCTGATAGTGGTGCAACACCTGGCAGAACAAACAGTGTTTCTAACGTAAAAAGTTATGCCAGAAATTCAATTGTCATAAATGAAATTATGTACGAACCTTTATCAGGTAATGCTGAGTACATTGAATTATATAATTCTTCCAACGACACTATTAACTTAGCCGGTTGGCAAATCAAAGAGAAAAGTAATAATACCTTTTTCCTTTCCAGCAGAACTTTTTACCTACTACCTGATGAGTATTTTATTCTGGTTTCAGATTCATCAATATTTTCAATTTTCCCTTACCTTAAGGATTTGCCTTACAGGCAATATATTAGAATTAATCAAAGTTCAGACCTATCTCTTTCTAACACTGGAGATATCATAACTCTAACAGATCTTTTTAGGAATGTAATAGATAGTGTTTCTTATTTACCTTCCTGGCATTATAAAGATATTGAGGATACACGTGGGCGAGCTCTTGAAAGGATCAATCCAATTCTAAATTCAAATGATGAAAAAAACTGGAGCACTTCCACAAATTATCATGGCGGTACACCACTCATGAGAAATTCAGTTTTTACCAAAGTATTACCTTCAAAATCTAAGGTAGAGTTTTCGCAAAATCCATTTTCACCTGACTTCGATGGATTTGAAGATTTCACTGTGATTACTTATAAATTGCCAATTGAGACTTCGAAAATTAGAATCAGAATTTATGATTCATATGGTAGGTTAGTTAGAACTTTGGTTGATAACCAACCGTCATCCTCTGAAGGCATGGTTACATTCGACGGGCTCGATGATGAAAAAAATCCTTTACGTATTGGCATTTATATCGTCTCATTGGAAGCCTTTAATCTTCAGCATGGTGTTATTGAAGCAGTTAAAAAGCCCCTAGTTGTAGCTAAAAAGCTAAAATGAGAATTGAGTATTTTTTTAATTTGATTATAAAGTAGCATATCATCCATAATAATGCAAAGTTTTAAGTGAAGATTTATGGTTTCGAAAACCATCGCCCCAAGCACTTCTAAAATTGTTAATAATAAATTTCTCATTTGAAAAAATTTGTTTTAAACTTTAAAAATTCTGTCAAAAAATGGGAATTTCGTTTGGAATTCTCAAAAATTTTTAATTGAGAAGGGAGTTTTTTTTTCGTAATTTTCGTAGAATAATAAAGGATTTTCGAATGGAATTTAAGGTTAATACAAAGGAATTTGAAAGAGTTTTATCTCAATTGATCCCGATTATTCCGTCAAGGACGCCTCTTGTTATTTTGGAACATTTTCTTTTGTCAATTCGTGATAATTTACTGATTGTTTATGCAACTGACTCCAATATTGCTTTTCAGACATCCATACCTGTAATTTCAAATGGAGACTTTGAAGCCACAGTTCCTGCACGTTTGCTCCACGATACTGTGAAAAGTTTACCGGATACAGATATTAAAATCGTTTTTCAGGAAAGCGATAAAAGAATGGTTATTCATACTGATACTGGTAAGTTTTCACTCGTTTATGCTAGTCACGATGAATTTCCTAAACTTCCCAAAGTTGAAGAAAAATTATCATTTAATATCTCTGGAGAAAAATTAAAATACGCCCTTGAAACCACGGATTTTGCCTACGACCGAGAAAGTCAGCGTTTATCTTTGACAGGTATTTTAATGGATATAAAGACAGATAAGGTGGTTTTTGTTTCTACTGATGGTCATAGACTTGTTAAACTTTCATTTAAAAATATAACAACTGATTTTGAAGCTCAGATAATAATTCCTGGTAAATCAGCTAATATTTTGTCAAAACTTCTTGATGAGAAAGAGGTGCGTATTATTGTTAGTGAAAAACTGGTAAAATTTGAGATTGATAGTAGTGAATTTATTACTCGAATTATAGAGGAAAAATATCCTAATTATGAAAGCGTTATTCCACTCGAAAATGAGAATGTACTTAAAGTAAATCGGGAAGACTTACTTAAAGTATTGAAACGAATTTCTCTTTATACGCATTCCAAGACAAGGCAAATTAAATTCACACTGGATAAAGATATCCTAAGTGTATTTGCTGAGAATATGGAGATGGGAAGTGAAGCAATCGAGAAGATGCTTTGCGAATACTCAGGCGAACAAATGACGGTTGCATTTAAAGTGGATTTCTTAATTGATATACTAAATAACATTTCTACAAATGAAGTTTACTTTAAACTTGATAAACCGGTTCGACCTTGTTTAGTTGAACCTTTAACTCAAAATGAGAATGAAAACCTGCTTATGCTAGTAATGCCAATGAGAATAAATGCTTAGTAAGTTTAACCTTTTAGCGATGAGAGTGTGTTTAGGTTTTAATAATGTTCTTGAATTTTTTATTTCTTGTGAATTTTCGATTACATAGATCAACTAATCTTCAGTTTTCGGAAGGACTCAACTACATCGTTGGAGGAAACGGACAGGGGAAGACAACAATTTTAGAGTCAATTTATTACATATCTACAACGAAAAGTTTCAGCGCAAATTCCGATTCCGAAGTTGTTAATTTTGAGGAAGATTATTTCGAAGTGAAAGGTAAAATTATCGATTTAACTGAACAAATGGTTGTAATTCGTTATAATAGAGAAGAGAATAGGAAACATTATTCATTAAACGGTAAATTAGTAATATCACCACAAGATGTGATTGGTAAATTTCCTGTGGTTCTACTTTCTCCTGCTGACTCAAAAATTACTGAAGAAGCTCCACAGGAAAGAAGAAAATTTATCGATTCAATAATCTCACAAATAAGCAAAACCTATTTATCTGATTTGTTGGAATATAAAAAAATACTTAAACAAAGAAGTTCCTTACTTTTTCAAATTAAGGAACGGGTTACCGCAGATTTATACATAGAACTTGATGCCTGGACTGAACGCTTGATTCAAATAGGCGTTCAGTTGATTCGTGCTAGAAAATCTTTTATAAATGAATTTAATCAATACGTAAAGAATGTTTATCAGCAGATAATGAATGGATTGGAAGAACCAGAAATTATTTATGAAACTGTTGCACACGAATCGGATGATGATCTTGTAGATGCTTTCAAGCAGGAATTAAAAAATCAAAAAGAGAATGAATTTCGTCGAGCAGTAAATCTAGTTGGTCCACATCGAGATGATTTAAGATTTTTGATCAATGGGAAAGATTTGCGTGTCTATGGTTCACAAGGACAACACAAAACATTTCAAGTCGCATTGAGATTTGCTGAGTATTTTTTTCTTCAAAAGAAACTAAACAAAAATCCTTTCTTTTTGCTGGATGACATTTTTGGTGAGCTGGATAAATACAGAAGCTCAAAAATTAGTGAACACTTATCTGAACTTGGTCAGACTTTCATAACGTTAACAGATTTTTCTAATTTGAAGGAATTGCAAAAGACATCACGTGATCAAATTTTGTTTATAGAAAATGGGGAGCTTGTTGATGCCAGGTAATTTTGTCAAAATTGATGAAGCGCTGAAAAAATTAATTGTTATGCTTGGTTATTCAGATTTAATGGAAAAGTTTGATGTTTTCAGAGCATTTGAGGAAGTTTTAGGAAATACTATTCTGGAGTTCGTAAAAATTAAAAATTATGACAAAGGAATATTGGTCTTAGAAATTGAAGATCCTGCGTGGAAGAATGAAGTTTTTTATATGCGGGAAGATATTAAAGACAAAATCAATCAATCATTAAAAAAAGAAGCAATTAAACAAATTAGAATATTGTAACTATGACAAAGGTGAAATCGAAAAAAAAGAAAGAGAGTGCAAAGGTGGAAAAAGAAAAAATTAAGAAAAAAGATTTGAAAAAATCTGATAATGAATTTAAGACAGATGAGTATAGTGCTGAAAGTATTCATGTTCTTAAGGGTCTTGAAGCAGTTAGAAAAAGACCGGCAATGTACATTGGAGATACTGGTTCTAGAGGACTACATCATCTTGTATATGAAGTAGTTGATAATAGTATTGATGAAGCATTAGCTGGTTTTTGTAAAAATATTGTGGTGATAATTCATAAAGGTAATTCCATAACAGTGGAAGACGATGGTCGGGGAATTCCTGTAGATATTCATCCTACAGAAAAACGTTCAGCTCTTGAAGTAGTAATGACGGTTCTTCATTCTGGTGGTAAGTTTGATAAGCAAACTTATAAAGTATCTGGTGGGTTGCATGGTGTTGGTGTTTCGGTAGTAAACGCTCTTTCAGAATGGATGAAAGTCGAAGTTTATCGTGATGGTAAAATATATTTTCAAGAGTATAGAAGAGGTGAAGCCGTCGAGCCTGTAAAGGTTGTTGGCAAGGTATCAGAAAAGAAAACGGGAACTAAGGTGACGTTTCTGCCAGATAAAACTATTTTTAGAGATATTAATTTCAAGTTTGATACTCTGGCTGAACGAATGATGGAATTAGCTTATCTTAACAAAGAGATTACTATCAAACTAATAGATGAGAGAAATAAAGAGGAAGAAACATTTCATTACAAGGGCGGTCTTGTTGAGTTTGTTCATTACATCGATGAATCTAGAACTCCGCTTCACAAAACAATTTACTTTGAAGGTGAGAAAGATGGAGTTCCAATTGAACTGGGGTTTCAATACAATGATTCTTACCAGGAGAACATCTTTACCTATGTTAATAACATTAATACTCATGAAGGTGGTACGCATTTAATTGGATTTAAAACTGCGCTTACAAGAACGCTCAACAACTTTGCTGCGAAGAATAATCTTATCAAGGAAGGAAAAATTACACTTATAGGTGATGATTTTAGGGAAGGATTAACAGCCGTACTAAGCATTAAGGTAGCAGAACCGCAATTTGAAGGTCAAACAAAAACCAAACTCGGAAACAGTGAAGTAAAAAGCGCAGTCGAAACTTTTGTTGGTGAAAAGTTATCTGAGTACTTAGAACAAAATCCATCTGTTGGAAAGAAAATTATTGAAAAAGTTTTACGTGCTGCTGAATCAAGAGAAGCGGCAAGGAAAGCTCGCGAGTTGGTGAGAAGAAAAAATGCTCTGGATGATATGAGTTTACCTGGTAAACTTGCCGATTGCTCAATCAAAGATCCAGAACATTGCGAAATTTATATTGTCGAGGGTGATTCAGCAGGTGGAAGTGCAAAGCAAGGAAGGGATAGAAGATTTCAAGCTATTCTACCTTTGAAAGGAAAGATAATCAATGTTGAGAAAGCAAGGCTTCACAAAGTTTTGGAGAATGAAGAAATAAGAGCTATTGTTACTGCCATTGGTGGTGGAATTGGTGAAGATTTTGATATTTCAAAAGTTCGATATGGAAAGATCATTCTAATGACCGATGCGGATGTGGACGGTAGTCATATACGAACACTGTTGTTAACTTTCTTCTTTCGTCATATGCGAGAGTTAATCGAGCAAGGTAAGATTTACATCGCTCAACCACCTTTGTATAGAATTAAAAAGGGAAAAGAGGAATATTATGCCTATGATGATAAGGAGAGAGATGAGTTTATCAAACGACTAAAATCAAATGGTAAAGCTAAGTTAGAGGAAATTGAGGAAGAGCAAGGTGCAGAGATGAGTGAAAATGAAAGCGAGAAGAAATTACCTGGTGGAATTGTTGTTTCAAGATATAAAGGTCTTGGTGAGATGAATCCCGAGCAACTTTGGGCCACAACAATGAATCCTGAAACAAGAACTATCCTTCAAGTTACAATTGAGAATGCTGCTGCTACTGAGAAAATTTTTGAAATTTTGATGGGTGATCAAGTTGAACCAAGAAGAAAATTCATCGAGAAAAATGCTAAATATGTTCGTAACCTTGATGTGTAATTCATTTAAACTTAAAATTTTAATAATTGACAGAAAATTGTTAGAGGTTAGGCTAGATTATGTCGACTTTATTTGAAAAAATAATCCCCGTTACTATAGATGAAGAAATGAAGGCGTCTTACATCGATTATGCAATGTCGGTAATTGTATCCCGTGCATTGCCAGATGTAAGAGATGGGCTAAAGCCGGTTCACCGTCGTGTTTTATATGGAATGTATGAACTTGGTCTTTTTCACAATAGAACATTTAAGAAATCAGCGAGAATTGTTGGTGAAGTTTTAGGTAAGTATCATCCTCATGGGGATGCAGCGGTTTATGATACAATGGTGAGAATGGTCCAGGATTTTTCTCTACGGTATCCACTTGTAGATGGGCAGGGAAACTTTGGTTCTATTGATGGGGATTCTCCTGCAGCAATGAGATATACTGAAGCACGTCTTGCTCGCATTGCTGAAGAAATGCTTAGAGATATTGAAAAAAATACGGTTGATTTCGTTCCCAATTTTGATGACACATTACAAGAACCAACTGTGCTCCCTTCCTACATTCCAAATTTACTCATCAATGGTGCAAGTGGTATAGCTGTTGGAATGGCAACTAACATTCCGCCACATAATTTGAATGAAATTGTAGATGGACTAGTTGCATTAATCAAAGATCCAGACATTTCAGATGAAAAGTTGATGAAATACGTCATAGCTCCTGATTTTCCGACGGGAGGAATTATTTACGGTTATGAAGGTGTAAAAGAAGCTTATAAAACTGGTAGAGGAAAAATAATTATTCGTGCAAAAGCGAATATCGAAACATTGAAGTCAGGAAAAGAAAATATTGTTATAACTGAATTACCTTATCAAGTTAACAAAGCAAGTTTGATTGAAAAAATAGCCGAACTTGTTCGTGAGGGTAAAATTGAAGACATCTCTGACATACGGGATGAATCAGATCGTGATGGATTACGTGTGGTAATTGAACTTAAACGTGACGCTCAACCAGAAGTTGTTCTAAATAATCTATATAAACATACTAATATGCAGATTACTTTTGGGGTGATAATGCTGGCGCTTGTTAATGGTGTGCCCGCAGTGCTTACGTTAAAGCAAATGATGCAAAATTATATCAATTTTCGACACGAAGTTTTGGTGAGGCGTACAAAATTTGATTTAGAGACGGCAGAAAGAAGAGCTCATATACTTGAAGGTTACAAAATTGCCCTTGATAACATCGATGAAATTGTTCAGTTGATTAAAAAATCTAAGGATGTTGAGAGTGCTAAAAATGGTTTGATGAAGAAGTTCAAGCTTTCGGAAGTTCAAGCTAAGGCAATACTTGATATGAGACTTCAAAGACTGACTGGACTTGAAAGAAAGAAGATTGAAGAAGAATATCGTGAAACAATAAAATTAATCGAAAAGCTTAGATTCATTCTTGCCAACAAAGGCAAGAGAATGCAAATCATAAGTGAAGAATTAATTGAATTAAAAGAGAAGTATGGTGATGAAAGAAGAACGCAAGTAATTAAAGATTACACTGAGTTTAGTATTGAAGATATGATTGCTGAAGAAGATGTTGTCATCACAATTTCTCATAATGGTTACATAAAGAGATTTCCGGTTAGTGGATACAGAAGACAATCAAGAGGTGGAAAAGGTGTGACTGCTGCTACAACACGGGAGGACGATTTTATTGAACATATGTTTATCGCATCTACTCATAATTATATTTTACTTTTCACTGATCAAGGTAAATGTCACTGGCTCAAAGTTTATGAAATTCCTGAAGGTGGAAGGGCATCCCGTGGTCGTTCAATTCTAAATTTAATTCAAATTGATAAAGGAGATAGCATTCGTGCGTATGTGTCAGTACGCGATTTTGACCCCAATCGTTTTGTTGTAATGGTTACCGAAAAAGGTTTGATTAAGAAAACTCGTCTTGATGCTTTTAGCAATCCAAGAAAAACTGGAATTATTGCAATTAATCTTAATGAAGGAGATAGATTAATTGATGCAAAGATTAGTGATGGTACGGATGATATTATACTTGGTACACGTGAAGGTATGGCAATAAGATTTAATGAACAAGAAGTACGGGATATGGGAAGAAATGCAACCGGTGTGAAAGCCATAACACTAGAAAAAGGTGATTATGTTGTTGGTATGATTGTGTCAAAACGTAAGTCTACTGTGCTTGTTGTAACTGAAAATGGATATGGCAAGCGGACAGAGATAGATGAATATCGTATCACACGGCGAAGTGGAAAAGGTGTTAGAACGTTAAAGACGAGCGATAAAAACGGAAAGATGGTTGATATTAAAGAAATTGATGATAACGATGACCTTGTGATTGTTACAGAAAGAGGTATGATCATCAGGCAACATGCGAAAGATTTACGTGTAATGGGTAGAAACACTCAAGGTGTTAGATTGATCAAATTAAATCCTGGTGATAAGATTTCTGCGATTGCCCGCGTCGTTCCAGAAGAGGATGAAGAGTAGAATTATATGCACAATTGATTGAGCAAATTAACGTTAAGGGTAAACATTTTAATGTTATGTTTTGATTAGCTAATGTTTGAAAGTACAAGTAAGAGTTTGATTCATCACTTTTACCATCTCTTTGCTTAATTTGGATTAATGTTTTGAAAAATTTGAATTAAAAATAAGCGATTTACTTAAAATCAGATTTTCTAATTGATTTTTTTTAGATCGAAAAATAAATTTCAAAAGAATTGGAAATTCTAAAACATAATATTGAAAACGTTAAAGAAAGAATTTACAAAGCCCTTATAAAAAGTGGGCGGCAAAATGAAAAGATTAAACTTATCGCTGTTACTAAACAAGTCTCACCTGAAATTATTAATGAGGCAATAAAGTTAGGTCTAAGGGATTTCGGTGAAAACCGAGTACAGGAGTTACTAAAAAAGATTGATTTTGTTGATACTCAAGCTAAATTTCATATGATCGGTCATCTTCAAACAAATAAAGTTAAGTATCTTATTGATAAGGTAGAAACAATTCAGTCAATTGATTCAATTAAGCTTGCAGAAGAAATAAACAAACGATTTAATGAAAAAGGTAAAGTCATAAAAGGTTTGATTCAAATACATACTGCGAAAGAAGAGACAAAATTTGGGTTGATGCCTGAAGAGTTGGAAGATTTTCTGGAAAAAGTTATAAATCTTAAGAACATAAAATTTGAAGGATTAATGACGATAGGGACCTTAACAGACGATGAAAAAGAAATAAGACGTTGCTTTTCACTTTTATGGGAGTTAAGAGATAAGTTTAGTAAATTTACTTCAGATAACATTAACTTGAAAGAATTATCTATGGGTATGACATCAGATTTTGAAATTGCAATTGAAGAAGGCTCAACAATCTTGAGAATTGGAACAGCAATTTTTGGTGAAAGGAAGGTTAGCTAATGAAAATAACACCATTAAGCATAAAACGTCAGGAATTTAAAAGGGTTGTCCGTGGTTTTGATCCTGATGAGGTAACTACACTTCTTGGAATTATTGCCGATGAATTTGACGAATTATTGAAGAAAAATGAAGAACTTTCTAGTAGCGTAACTCAACTTCAAAAGAAACTTCAAGACTATCAGCAAATTGAAAAAAGTTTACAACAAACTTTACTTGCTGCTCAGGAAACTTCTTCTCGAACTATGGAAGCATCTAAGCGGCAAGCAGTTCTTTTAATTAAAGAAGCAGAAATTAAGGCTAAACAAATTGTTGAAGAAGCTCAGGCTCGTGCTAAAGCTCTGCAAGAGTCAGTTAAGGAATTGGAAGAGAGAAAAAAGACACTTATCAGTAGATTACAAGCAATTATAAATGCTCATATCCAACTATTGAATATCCTTACGGAATCAGATTCAAATAAAACCAAAATAAATCAAACGGAAACTAAAGAGAAAAATATTGATGTAGAATCAATTATAGACAGGATAATATGATGAACGAATTAAGAAACAAAATAAACGAAACCATAAATTTTATTAGAACTAAAACTTCTATGCAACCATCTATTGGGATTATACTTGGAACTGGTCTTGGTGGACTGGTACAGGAAATTGATATTGAGTGTTCTATAGATTACGATGAAATTCCACATTTTCCTCTTTCGACTGTTGAATCGCATCATGGCAAGTTAATTTTTGGTAAATTAAATGGTAAAGATGTTGTGGCGATGCAGGGTAGATTTCATTATTACGAAGGGTATACAATGCAACAAATAACTTTTCCCGTAAGAGTTATGTCTAAGAAATTTGGTCTTGGTGTTGAAACATTGTTTATTTCAAACGCTGGTGGAGGATTGAATCCGGAATTTGAGAAAGGTGATTTAATGATAATGACTGACCACATAAATTTAATTGGTGATAACCCATTGATTGGTCCTAATGATGAGGAACTCGGTCCCAGATTTCCCGATATGTCCGAACCCTATTCTAAAGAACTGATCGCACTTGCTGAGAAAATTGCAGAAGAAGAGAACATCAAAGTTAGAAAAGGTGTTTATGTTGCTTTAGCAGGACCAAATCTTGAGACTCGTGCTGAATATAGATTTTTAAGAATTATTGGAGCAGATGCCGTAGGTATGTCAACCGTTCCTGAGAATATCGTTGCTAATCATATGGGAATGAAATGCTTTGGTATGACTATCATTACTGACCTTTGTGATCCTGACAATTTGCAGCCAGTTACAGTTGAGGAAGTCATTGCAGTCGCTAAAAGAGCTGAGCCAAAGATGACTTTCCTTCTTAAAAAATTAATTGAAAGACTCTAAAATGAAAGTTCCAATTTATTACTGGTTTGTTGCATTTTTTTATTTTCTTGTCATTTACTTTTCTAACTTTGCTGAGTTGACAGTTATAAAATTTCTTCCGCCTGGATTAGCTTTCTGGCTCTTTCTTTTTATCTTTTCTGCCTGTCTTGGATTTATTATCTCGTATTTATTCGGATTAAAGTCATCATTAATTATTGTGGGACTTTCTTGGTTAATTAACTCTTTGATCTCGATTATAATCTTGCTTGCAAATCCATCTTATTTTGGCTTAGAGACTTCATTTTTTACTTCCATAACAACGCAAACTTTGAAAATCACATTTGCAACAGTATTTGGAATTTTTGGAATGTTAATTTGGCAAAATATTTATCTGGCTAAAGAACTTGTAAGGACTGATGAAAAAGTAAAATTCTATGAAAAAAATCTTCTTGATGCGAAAAAAGAGGCAGAATTAATGACAAAAGAAGCAGAAGTAAAATCAAATGAGATGATTCTTGAGGCTAAGAAAAAAGTTCAAGAATTAGAAAAACTCAGGAGAGATATTGAAATTAAAATCAGGGAATTTCTTCAGGTAGAAATGGCTGTACTCGATAAGCACGAGGAAAACTTAAAAGAAAACAAAGAATAATTTCAAAGTCCTTCCATTACAAACTTCTTAATTCTAAGTTTATTCATCAGATTCATTTCTTGGATTTATTTAAATTGCAAATTGTATTAGAAACTTTTCACTTAATAAAACATCAAATGATAGGAACAAAAGAGTTTGAGTTAATAGAAAAAGCAAAGGCTGGCGATCGACTTGCTTTGACTGAATTAATTACGAAGTATGAAAAAACTGTTTTTAGTTTTGCCTTTAAAATTTGCAGGAATCGTGATAAAGCAGAAAACACAATGCAAGAAACATTTATGAGTGTCCTTCGCTCGCTTCATCAATTTGATGGAAAATCTAAATTCTCCACATGGCTTTATAGAATTGTTGTAAATCATTGTTTGATGATGGCTCGTTCTGAAGGACAAAAGGACAGGTTTTATTCAATTGATGAAGAAGAATTTAATTTTGACGAACCTGTAGTTAAACATTGGGCAGATTTGCCTGAAGATAGAGTCTTAAGTAGTGAACTAAGGCAACTATTGGATAATGCAATTCAAAAATTGCCACCCGATTATCGAATTGTTTTTGTGTTAAGAGACATTGAAGGATTATCAACGCAGGAAACAGCAGATACATTAGGACTTTCAGCCCCAGCAGTAAAATCGAGACTTCACAGAGCAAGGTTGTTTTTGCGAAATGAACTTAGACCATACTTTGAAAACTAATTTGACTTGTAAAGAAGTCATAGCTCAAGTTTGTGAATACTTAGGTGAATTACCCGATTCACCACTTTGCGTGGCTATCCAAGAACATCTAAAGAATTGTGATAATTGTAACAATTTCTATGATCAACTTGAAAAAACAGTTAAACTTTTCAAACAATACAACACTGACTTCCCCGAAGGGGCTCACAAACGACTGTTAAATTTTCTTGGGCTTAGTGGAAAAAGTGATAATGAATAATTTCTAGATCCACCACGTAATTGAAACCTCGTTAACAAAAAATCATCTTACTACTATGGAAAATGTAATCTTAGTTATTTTTTTATTTATTACGATTTTATTTGGATTTCAATATTATCTGATTCAGAGAAGCAAAAGAATTGTTGGTCAAAATATTTCTCTTGAACGTCTGCGACCTCAACTGAAAAGAGAATTGGAAAATAAAAAAGTATTGGTTTATTTTTACTCAGAAAATTGTTCTGCTTGTAAAACACAGGCTCCGGTTATTGAAAATTTGAAGAAAGAAAAGTTTAATGTTATAACAATTGATGTGTCAAAAGATCTTGAGACAGCGAGGATTTTTGGAATTATGGGAACACCTAGTATTGCAATTCTGGATAATAATTTGGTCAAAGAATTTTTTGTTGGTTATCAGGATGAAAACAAAATAAAGAAATATCTTGTAAAAAGTCAGGAGGAGGAATGAACTTTATTATTGAATCGAATAAAAATTTTGATGAAGTGCTTGACGCAATTACAAAAATTGCAGAAAAGAAAAGTTTTCGTGTACAACACATTCATCCCGTGAGTACTATATTAAAAGAGAAGGGTTTTGAGTTTGATGATTATGCTATTGTAGAACTTTGTAGTCCTGCATTTGCTTATCAAGTTTTATCAACAAATAAAAATTACGGAATGTTAATGCCTTGCAAAATTTTAGTTTATAAACATCATGATAAGGTGGTTTTATCGATTCCTAAGCCAACAGAACTTGTTGATAAATTAGGAATGAAGGAAATTAAAACTATTGCAGAAGAAGTTGAAGTTATGATGAAAGAAATAGCAACAGGAGTCAATTTATGAGTTTAAGTTTAATTCAAATAGTTGGTACAGTTGTTGGCGGTTTGTTAGGATATGTCATCGGTAAATATTTCAGCAAAAAGGCAATGCCAGTTTGTCCAATCCTTTGTAATCCGACGATTTCAACAATATACTTTGCTCTATTGGGTTTTTTATTAACAAGTAGTAAAAACATATAAGGAGAATTGTCGTGAAAAAAAATATTGGAAATACGGATCGTATACTTCGTTTTATCATAGGAATCTTACTTTTAATTCTTGCATTAATTGACCCAGCAAAAAACTGGTGGGGATTTTTAGGAATTATAGTTTTAATAACAGCTATTGTCAGAGTTTGTCCTGCATACATACCGTTTAAAATAAATACAGCAAAAGAGGTGAAAGACTAAAGGAGCTTAAACTATGTTTATCGATGATAAGCTTAGAAGTGAGCTAAATAAGCAATTTAACGTTCTTACAAAAGAAGTAAAGTTGATTATGTTTACACAAGAGATTGAGTGCATGTATTGTCGTGAAACAAGAATTTTATTGGAAGAACTTGTACAAACTTCCGATAAATTAAAACTTGAAGTTTACAATTTTGTTATTGATAAAGATGTAGTAGAATTATACAAAATTGATAAAATTCCTGCCATTGTTATTCTCGATGAAAACAATAAAGATTATGGCATTCGTTACTATGGAATACCATCTGGATATGAATTTGCATCTCTCCTTGAGGATATCAAAATGGTTGGAACTGATAAGGTAGGTTTAAGTAATGATGTTATTGAGAGAGTTAAATCCATAGACAAACCAGTCCACTTGCAAGTATTTGTAACTCCAACTTGTCCATACTGTCCATCTGCAGTTATTACAGCACATAAATTTGCTTACTTAAACTCTAACATTACTGCTGACATGATTGAAGCAACTGAATTTCCGCATCTGGCAAGAAAATATAATGTAATGGGTGTTCCAAGAACTGTAATCAATGAAAATGATTTTGTTGAAGGTGCAGTTCCAGAAGATTATTTGCTCGATAAAATTTTTGAAAATTTAGCTGAGGTGAGTAATTAAATATGAACTTTTTACTAAAGCTAAAAAACACTAAATACTTTAAGATGATTTTGTTTGGTATAATTGGTGCTTTCGGTGGTTATGCATATTACTATTTTATTGGTTGTATGAATAGCTGTCCTATTACTTCAAAATGGTACACTTCAACTTTATATGGACTAGTAATTGGCTTGATTGCGGGGTTTCCTGCTACAGGAAATAAAAAAGGGGAAACTCAAGATGAACGAAACTAAACAAAAAGAAATTACAAAAGATATTACAATAGAAGAATTAATTAACATAAAACCAGCTGCTGTAACATATTTAATGCAAAAAGGTATTCGTTGTTTAATTTGTGGTGAACCAACCTGGGGAACATTGGAATCAGTTTCTAAAGAAAAGGGTTTTAGTGATAATGATATTGAAAAGTTTGTAGAAGAAATTAAAAGTTTGTAAAAAATGGTGGTGAAGTTTTTCTGCTTCAACCACCATTTCATGTTTTAATTAATCACATCCTGTAATAAACTTCTATTAGATCACTGTCAAATCTGTTAATGTTTATTAAGTTAGACTTAGCCCTTTCTTGATTAATTAAAATTTCCTGAAAACCACAATTCTTTCCATCAGGATTTACAACATGTAAACGAATTGTTTTTCCACGGAATTTTCTTTCAGCACTGAATTCTTGCCAGTGTGATGGAATATGTGGGTCAATTATCATTCCATCAATTGTCGGTTTGAATCCAATTATATAATCAAGTCCAATTCTTAACATCCAGACAGCGGTTCCTGTTAACCAAGAGTGACTTGCCTGTCCTTCTGTTTCATGCTCGGGGCTCGTGATATATTCAGCATATACATATGGTTCAACTTCATATCTATCTATTCTCTTTGCACTATTTAATGGATTCATTCGCATGTAAATATCATAAGCTAGTTCATACTCTCCATTTAAGATTGAAGCTAAAACAAACCACGCTGATGCATGATTAAATATCGCTCCATTTTCTTTCTTACCCGGTACACATCTACTTACAAGGCCTATATCTTCTTCAACTTTACGGTAAGCGGGCCATACCTTTTGTACTCCATTTTCCCTCAGTAAATATTTTTTCACCGAGTCGATGACTACATTTGCACGTTCTTTCGGAGCAATTCCTGAAATAATTGCCCAGCTCTGGGAATTCAAAAATATCTTTCCTTGTTCTGCTTTATGAGTTCCAACAGGTTCTCCATTGTCTTTAAATGCACGAATGTACCAATTACCATCCCAAGCAACTTCATTAATCACTTTAACCAAATTTTCAAAAACTAGCTTCCATCTCTTTAAAGTTTGATGATCATTTTTCAAGTATAAAATTTCAAGAGATTTACTGATTATATAAGCAAGGAAACAAGCACCCCAGATGGTTTCACCTTTTCCCTCTGGACCTATTTTATCTAGAGTATCATTCCAATCACCGTTCATGATTTTTGGAAGTCCCCTAGGAGTGGTTTGAGAAATACAATAATCAATTGCAAGTTTTAAGTGGTCAAAAACAGTTCCTTCGTCATCGTCATAAAATTTTACAACTTCATCGAGAATCGAAACATCGCCTGTTTCATTTAGATATTCCGAAATTCCGAAAGGAATCCATAGTGGTGTATCAGAATGATTTGTCTTTTCTCCCCAATCGGTAAGTTTGAAAAAGTTGTGAAGAGTAGAACCATCCTTGAATTGGAATCTCAGGGCATTAAGGATTCTATCCCTAACTCGTTCGGGTCTGGCTATGACCATACCTAAAATATCTTGAAATTGGTCACGCATTCCGGTACCAAAAAGAAGCCCACCATGATAATAACCAGCATTTCTGGCCATTTCAAATGTGACACTTGCCTGATAGGGATTCCATACGTTTAACATCAAGTTAAATTTTTCATCAGGAGTTTTTACGTTAAATGAGTTAAGATAGTTATTCCAATATTTTTTCAATTCATCAAACTTATTATCAATAAAAGAAAGTTTTGTTAATTCATACCAACTTAAGTAAACAAAGGGGTCCACATCTTTTGGGGTAACTGCTAGGATTACTGCAAATTCCAGTGTACCATTAGGTTTTATTTTAACTTTGGATTGTAACGCTGCAACAGGATCTCCCGCTGTAATTTGGGTGTTTTTCATTTTGCCTGTTTCAATTGCTTCAGGATTTGCTTCTGAACGCCATCGACCAATGAATGCGTCAAGACTACTATCAAAACCGGTAATTGGAAGAGTTTGTGTAAAAATAACTTTATATTTCCAATCCAGATTTGGTTGAGCAACAGATACTCTACGATTTAATACCCAGTATCTTCTTGTAGCAACCAGGGCGGAATGTCTTTTGTCAAAATATATTTCAGTGAAATGTTTATCATTTGGTTGATTTATTAAATCGTTAAGTGCGTTTCCCATCAAAAGTTCTGTAAATGAATATATTTCCAAATTTCTAATTTTATTTGATTTGTTTATTAGCTTGACTCGCCAAATTTCACAATTAATATCGCGAGGAACGAAATAAGTAATTTCCCCATGAATATTGTTGTACTCTGTAATAATCTTAGTGTAACCTTGACCATGATGACATTCATAATTCTTATAAT
>CAKZPH010000019.1 GCA_937138605.1 uncultured Ignavibacteriales bacterium | reverse complement strand
GAAGTACCTTTTTCGATCTGACCATTTCCATACCTTATGATAAGGTTCATCATAAAAACCACCCATGGTACGAAAATGGGTCAATGGAGTGCCGGTGAAGTCCTTTGAAATAACGTTTATCACCCCACCAATAGCTTGCGAACCATATAATGCAGAACCTGATGATTTCACTACTTCAACTCGCTCTATTTCGTAGAGTGGAATAAGTTGCCAGATAATATCTCCAGTATCACCAGTATAAAGTGGAATACCATCAAAAAGAAGAAGAACACGACTGCCTGCGCCACGAGTGTATCCACTGGATCCTCTTATGCTTATTTGGTCTGAAGTTAAATTTATCCCAGGGACATAACGTAAAACATCATCAAATCTTTTGACACTTCTATTCATAATTTCTCTTGCAGTTACTGTACTTATACTTACAGGAATTTCATTCAACTTTTGCTCATACTTACTTGCCGAAACAAAAACTTCACCTGTTTGAATCATAGTTTGTTTCATTTTTATTTCAACTCGCGTTACCTGACCATCAAAAATTTCTACCGGAAGAGTTTCAGTTGCATAGCCAACCATAGTAACTTTTATTATATGTTTTCCTGAAGGTACGCGAATTATTTTGAAATTTCCCTTCACATTTGTCGCCGAACCAATTAATGTATTTTCTATTCTAACATTCGCTCCGATAAGAGGAGAATTATCTTCATCTAATACCTTACCTTCTAGAGTTCCATATTGCCTTTTGGTTTGCTGAGAAAATACATCAAGGGAAGTGCTAAAAAATAATATAAAGAGAAATATAATTTTCGTTTTCATATCACCTCGGTGGTTGATTTGGCGGATTATTGAAATCAACAATAATATCAATGTTTTTAACTAAAGTGCCTTTAACAATTTCTACGGTGCCATATTTAGTTGAATCAATAGGCGAAAAATAAATGCCCGCTACTCGCCAGTGTTCACGAATTGGTGAAGGATTCGGGACAATAGCTTGGGCAACGACAATATATCTTAACACATCACCTGCACCGGGCTTAAAGATGTGTTTTGGATTATCAGACTCATATTCATACAAAGAAATTCCATAGGGAATTGTATCGCTTAGGAAAGCAATGTTTAAAATAGTAAAATCGAGGCTGGAGCGAATTGTATCTCTAAATCCAACTATTCGTGTTTGATAAACATCAGAAGGCCATGCACCCTTAAAAATTACAGTTCCAGAAAAACCTGTCCGCTCCGGTTTTAATCTAGGCGAGATACCATGATCACAGCTGGATAAAAACAATATCACAAAATAAAATAAATAAAGGAACGTTTTACTCTTCATTTAATCCTCGAATTCATTTATTAAAATAAATTAAATAAAATAATTCTTGTTGACCTTTACTTTTTTCCTGTAACATCTCCTTAATAACGCTATCAAAAGTCCAATCGTGAAAATTTTCTCTATCTCTCTCCAAGTAATTATACAAAAATCTTACTGAAATTTCCTTTGAAATTTTCTTGACGGGGAAAATCAAACTACCATCTAATGCTATTTGCAAAACACCCAGCAACTTAATCAGTGAACTTGCTTCATTATATAGAATATTCTGGAGATAGATTAAATTGGGATTAAGTATAATTACATCGTTGAGTTTTATATTAGTTGGTTTTCTTTGCGACTCATCAAATAAATAAGATAATTCTGGATTGATTTCATTTAATGTTAATGATGACAAAACAAATAATTTTCCTTTATTCAATGGGACACTTTCAATCTGACTTATGTCTTTTATTACTTTGGATTTGAAATTTTTAACTAATCGGTCTATATCTTTGTTTGTATCTTGAGTTAAGAAATAAATATCGTTTGAGTCTTTTCTATTCTTATTCTCTTTAATAAAATATGAGTAGGAGCAACTATAACTTTCTGACCAAAATTTCTTATCCTCTGGATTAAATATCATATGAGATATAAAATCCGTGACATCCCCGTTCAACAAGAAAACTATTTCCTTCAAATCGCCTTTGTATTTTTTAATTTCATTGATAATTGTTTGAGCGAATTGCTTCAAATTATCACTAGTAAATTCTTTCAGCTCATCAAGGGAAATACGCTCAATATTTTTCTTAAACAATTTTAAGTTGTAAAGTAAATCACTTTTGGAAACATCAATTGACTGTGATGTAATTGAATTTCCTTTGATGAAAAACACATATAAGTAATTTTCCGTTAACAGGAAATCTACAAATAATTTATTTGATTCAGGTAATATATTTTCAATGGATATATTCTCGTTAAGAGGTTTTAACACAGTATAATGCCCAGACAACTCTTCAATTAAATTTGTGATTTCTTTTTCCAGATCAGAACAAGAATTTTTAATGTGTCTTATTTTTACTTTGTCTCTATTTTGCTTTGGTAGTGATAAATCTTGATTAAGTATGCGTATAGAGGAATTAAATTTATAAAGTGCTGTTTTAAGTTTTTTCAGTTTTTCTTTTTGAAAGCCAAAAGTCTTAAAATCATTGAATCTTAAAAGATAATTGACAGCGTCTATTACTTTTTTCTTATAATAAATTTCGTAAGCCTTATTAATCTCATTTAAATTGATTAGCGACTGAATAAAACTGAAATCTTCAGTTAAATTAATAGCAAAATCTTTTTCCCAATCAGCAGTAAAAATATTTAATACATACTTTTGATTAATAAGTTCTTTCGCAAAATCTCTTACGCGCTTTTTATCTCCTTTGATTGAATAAAAAGATATAATCTTTGTGTAAACTTTTCTCAAATTTTCAATATCACCATTTTCTAATAATCGATTAATTGCAAACTGATAATATCGTTCTGCTTTCTTTATATGTTCTTCATTATTGTCAAGACTATATAATTTAATGTAAGAATCGGCAAGTTTGACTAATATAATTGGAGAGAGATACTTAAAAATCGTATTCTCACAAATGTCAAGAGCATTTTGGTAATATTTTATGGCATTTGAGAAAGTTTCAAATTTGAAGTAGCAATCTCCGATGTTGTTGTTAAGGACTATTAATATGTACTGAGATGATTCTGATTTATCCTTTACATTCAGTGCAAGTGAAAAAAACTCAAGTGCTTTTGAAATTTGATTCTGATGAAAAAAGATCAAACCTATATTGTTATAAATCTCTTGATATAGATATTTCAGGCCAGTCCTATTTTGAATATTCACTGCCATATCAAAAGTTTTAAGTGCATTTTCAAAGTCCTTCGCTTGAAGATATACTTCACCTAATTTATTTAAAGTGAACAGTTTCCCCTTAATGTCTCCCAATATTTCATAAGCATTGAAAGCTTTATTAAAATTTATGAAAGAATTTTCAAGGTCGAATTTTTCATTATAAAGCGTAGCAAGATTTAAGCAGGAAATAGCTTCGGCTTCTTTATCCGCTGTAATTAAACTTTGGTTTATTATTTGTTTGTAAATTTTTTCTGCTTCGTCAAATTCGCCAAGTGTAGAATAAACTGCTGCGATATTATTTAGAGCAAGTAGCTCTCCCTTCCTATCAAGAATAATTCTATAATCCTTTTGAGCAAATTCGTAATAAATTTTTGCTTTTATGTAGTTTGCCCTGTTGTAATTAATCAAACCAAGATACACATAAACATTTGCTCTTCTCGAAAAGTTTTTCAGTCTTGTGTCGATAGTTACCAATTCCTCAAAAAGTTTCTCAGCCTGAGTATAATATCCTCTTTCATAAAAATCGCTAGCTTGAAAAAAGATTCTATCCCCTTTTTCTTTTATTTCTTCATTAGATTTGCCACAGGAAAAAAAGATGAATGTTAAGACAAAAACAATTAAAATCTTTTTCATTTGTTATTATATCATTTTTATTTACTAATAACCCAGCGAAATTGGTACACGAGCATCTATACTTTTATCTGAAATTAGAATTCGTTTTTGATTTCTATGAAGATCAATTTCAGCAATCGTTCCAGTGCCATCGTCTCTAAGGCAAGTGTAGTAAATGTATCTTTCATCTTTTGAAAAAGAAAATTGTGGAAAAACCCCTTCAGTAAATCCTGCATCTTCTGTTACAATTGTTTTTGTCTGCGTTTGATTATCGTATAAAACGATGATGGCCGGAATCAAATCGGATTCTGGAAGAGTCTTATCAATTAACAGTTTCATATAAGCGATATATCTTCCGGAAGGAGACCAAATTGGAACAATTGAATTTTCAAATTCTGAAGTTATGTAATGAAGCTGTTGATTTTCTTTCCAATCGATATCAGCTATAGCTACTCTAAAGTTTGAGTCAGTTTTTCCAACGTTAAATATCAATTTTTTACCATCCGGTGAATAAAGCGGATGAAAAACAAAATGACCCAGAAGTGTGTTTGTTTGTTTTTCAAAATCAAATTTAAAACAACCATTTCTGACATTATCGTAGTAATAGATACTTTTTTCGTCATAAGAAAATAATGGAGTTACTTTTTTCCAGCATTCGACTTCTATTTTTGAAATAATTCTACCAGATGAATCTGCTACTGTAATTCCACCTTCAGTGTAAGCTGCTATGAACTTACCGCTTCTTGAAACAACTGGCATGTATCCTTCGAAAAAATAAGTTTTGCTTTCTCCATATTTATCAACCTTGAATATAGAATTACCAATATTCAAAACGATAAAGTTTTCGTTTAACCATCTAGGTAAATATGAATTGCCATAAGAAAGCTCTATTATTTGTTCGTTTTCTTGAATTAAATGATATGCTCGAACTATACCAGAAAATTTATCAAGTCCCGTATAAAGGATTTGTCCCCACCCAATTGAACCCCAAAAAACCAAAATGAATAATATCTTTCTCATCTTCACTAAATTTTTTTAATAAGAATTTTCAACAAACCTAAAGAATAAATTTTCTGCATACAATTATAGTTTTAATCAAATTTTTGGGAAAGAAAGCTAAAGAAATAATCTCTTTTTTTAACAACATCAAAAATGGGTAAGTTTACTCTTTCTGAAATTTTCTCTTTTAAGGTATCAGAACTTTTCAATTCTAACCTGTAGGTTGCTCCATTAAACATAGGAAAGGATGGATTAATTGTAATACATAACAATTCTGGTTTGTTTTCAAAAGCAATATGAATTTTCTCCTTATTCACCAATGAAAACAAATCTAATATTTCATTTAAGGTAAAAGAGTAAATCATAGTCAAAGGTGAATCAAGGATAATTAATTTATTTTCACCATAACTTTTCAAAAGTTCAATGAAAACCTTTCCATTAATTACACCTTCAATTTTTATCATATCAATTTTTGAGAGATTAAATGCCATATTTTTTATTTTATCACCTGAAATCAAATTTCTAATAACTGGAACGTTTTTATCCAGGGAATGAAAAGCAATTCCTAAATTAAAACAATCCTCTATAACTTTTATTTCATATGCAAGTTGTTCAAGATTCTCAGACCTTGAAAAGCCTGTGGTGAATATTAAGTAATCTACAATTGCAAGTGGTGAGAGTCGATTAATTGAACCATCAACCAAAACATAATCCACTTGTTCGACAACATTAGACATAAAAATTTTTTTTAATCCCGAGAGCGTCGTTGGACCTGCTACGGTTACCATTGATTCATCATTGATTTCTGCAAAAACAATCATACCTAAGGAGTTTTCAATGTTCGATTTTTCAATTAGTGTGAAGGGAATATTAAAGTGTGTTAATAACCTTTCCGAAGTGGCTACAATGGTGCCAGAATTTACTTTAATTCTTGGTTTTGGCAGAAAAGTTATATTATCAATTTCTTCGCCATCGTAACCAATTCCAGTGATTATAATCTTTTTTTTGTTGAGGTTTAGAAATTCATAAATTGTTAAAAGAGTGGTTGTTTTACCAGTGTTTTTTGCGGTACCAACTACACCAATTTTAGTTGCTCTTTTCAATTACTGAACCTCTTCCAAAATGGCCTGGATAAGCACCATCTTCCTGATTCCCTAAATCACCTGATATGATCGCTTCTGCCAAATTATCTCTTAAAACTATCTGAGACAATACATCCTTAATTTTATAATACAGCATTTCAGTGTAATGTTTCTTTTGTTCTGTGAAGTTTATTTTTGAAGTTCCTATAAAATTAAATCCCTCAGCAACTGCTCGCAGAGTATCAATTCTAGAGCTGATTGAAATAGATCCTCTTGAGTATGCTTCATCTGATGATGCTATTGTAATTGCATCAACTTTTAGAATCTTTGCAAGTGAAGCGTGATAACTTGTAGCAGTTGATGATTGCACACGATCTTCTGATTGTGTCATAAAAGCTATTGGTTCACCAGGCCAGATAGGAGCATCAACTATCATTCGAAGAACATCAATTTTTGCAGCATTATAATCTAAGTAATTATCATTCATATAATTATTAATTCTGATATGAGGACCCAGACAAAATAAAGGTTTTAGTATTGGCCGGGCTTTTAGTTTCAAACCAATCATTAAATTAATTAATAACCCGGCAAGAGTTTTCCACGCAGGCACTCCGCTTAATTCGTCGTTTCCAGGGATATCAAAAGGCATGTTGAATTGCGAGGTCAGTTTAATGGCTTCAATTCCATCAACAAGTAATCTAAAAGGATCAGTACCAGCCCCGAGTGAACCGTAAACAAGATTTATTTTAGTAAAATCTGCTTTTGTAAGTCCTGCTAATAAAACAGTTTCAGGTGTATTTAAACCGCGATGAGCTCTAACAGAAAGATATGTTGAAGAATCAAGAAACTCTCTGCAAAGAGCAAGATTCTCATAAGTAGTAATTGTTCCATCATGTTCGTGGGAAAGTAAACCTGAAAGTAATCCTTCGTACCTTGCCTCCCATGATGGATTAATTATTAAAAATCCCTCAGCTCCCCAACGTTCACAGATCTTACCATGAACAATATCCATGATTGGACATCCACTACCAAGAAATTTAAAAATTAAAGGATCATTGTCATCTCTACGAATTAATACAGCATTGTAATGTTTATGCGCCCCTAGGAACTTTCGAAGGGAATCTAATTCTACATTAGTTATTGATCGAACACCTTTGAAAAATCCTTGTTTGTAATAATTCACAACTTCAGAATCGCACAGTTCTAAATATTTTTTTGTTGCTATTGATTTCTTTTCATGATTTGATTGATTAATTATCTCCTCACGAAGTTTCGCTCTTTCTCTTCCTTTTGAACTTTTTCTCTCTACCCATTTCAAAGATTTCTCTGCGATAATATCAAGCAAATTTTCTATTTCTTTGTCATGAAATTCATAAGTGTGATTAGAAACAAAATCTTTTCTAACTCTGTGCAGACCTATTTTTTTATTATTAGAATGTCGACCTTCTAAATATGAAATTAAGCCATCAATTGTTGTGTGTTCATCAAAACCTTGGTCGAAACCTAACTCAGTAGCAAGTTCAGGCGTAATTGCTTTGCCACCTATTATAATTTTTGATTTTTCTCTTATACCACTTGCATCTAATAAATCATTAAATCGAGCAAGAATTTCAGCTACACCGTATCCTATTGTTCTACTGACTAAAATAAAATCATAATCTTTCTCCAGACATTTTTCTAAGATTACCTCCAATGGTAAATCAGGGGGAAGCAAATCACTTAAGTATCCTCGTTTTTGAAGCTCTTGATGAATAATTTTTATTCCAACATCATGAACAGGATCAAGTGGAATACATAAAACTCTCTTACCTTTCATCGGTTCTTAACCACCCATATTGATTCCCGGGTTTGTAGATATATTTTCTCAATCGAACTCGAACTCCATAACCATCAAATTCAATAAACATAATATCCACTTCCCCAAGTCCGAGTTCTTTTCCTAGTTCAAGAGCTAAAACTTTTCCTTCATTTAGTGATGAACACTGTATATAAGTTTCAATATCAATAGTATCTAAAATTTTCTCCAACGCTTTCACAGTTTAATAATTAAGTTTTGTTTAAGTTATAGAGCACAAATGTTCATTAAAGTTTAATCAAAAATTCCTGCATGGTTACAAACAATCTCGACTAATCTCACAAGTCCTCTTATCACCATCCTTGCTCGTTCATGAATTAATTGACCTTTATTATCCGTTGTGCCAAGTCCTGGAGAGATAAAAATATTAGCATCGTATCCAATCGTTGGAATAATTCCCATTTGAGACATTCCATCTTGGAACAGGTTAGAACCAGAGTACATATCTTCTATGGTAAAAATCGGAATTCCTAACTTTCCTTCTGCCCAACTATCTTCATAATTAACTTCAACAGCACCTGAATTATAACTTTTGTAGAATTTAAAATATGGCCTAATCCTGGAATCAATTTTTGAAAATTCATCTACCACAATTTCAAATAGTTCATCAATGGGTTTTGTTATAATCTCAGGATTTTCCATTAAAACTCTTAGTGCTGCTAATTGTCCTGTTAATCCTTCTTTGCCAGGATCATTTGTAACATAAGCTGCTTTACCATAGGAGGAAGTAGTTCCATAACGATTTCCATGATAACCCAAAGCTCTACGAATAGGTACGAGAACATCTTCCTTTCCTATAATCAAACCACTTGTTGAAGAGCCACTTGCTTTATCCATACTATAGATCATAATATCCGCACCTACTTTACGAATATCGGTTCCAATAATTGGTAATCCCCATGCATTATCAATTACATATGGTACGTTAAACTCTTTCGCAATCTGAGCAATCCCTTTCTGAAGTTTAGGTGCACCATCAGCATCTTTTTCTCCATATCCGTAACCAGGCGTATCATATCCTAAAGATGCAAATCCGGTTAGCATTGTTTTATGCAACTGAGCAAAATAATGAATGTTTAATATTGACTCATCAGCTTTTACATTTTTAAGAAGTGGAACTGGATGATAATTAATACCATGAACTGAGTAATCCGCACCTGCCAGTGGAACAAAAACCACATCTAAATTATTTTGTCGTTTGCCATAAAAACCCAATTCACCAGCGGTGCATCCTCTATCTGCAAAAATGTCTTTATATTTCGGCGGGAATGGTCTACCATATCCTCCATGATGATGAGTATGGCGCTCGAGTGGAACAATATATCTAGCACGATAATTATCACCTCGACCTTGCATCGGCGGTGTAAATAAACAATCATACGTTACCCATAAACCGGCTTCACATGTATTTACTGGTGCTGCATCGTACTCATCACCATAATATGATTTTATGATATCTCTTATTTGATCAACATATACAGAAAGTGGAACTACTTTTTTCGATTCTTGTGCCATAAATTTCTCAATATCATCACGGAGCGGCGAGGGGCAACCAGAAATTGCACCAGTTAATCCAAATGCTCCTTTTAACTCTGCAGGTATTTTTAATTCTTCACTAACTTTTTTTGCTTCGGCATAAATTTGTGGTATTCTTTGCTGCAGTCTCTTGTACATCTGAAATTTAAGTTTTATATCACTCATTTACTTACTCCATTTTTATTCCTTTTATAATAATTCGGTCATTTACTTTTATTCCAAGTTCCTTACCTGAAATTCTATTTTCAGAATAAATGACTGTATTTTGATGATTTGGCATATGTGTATCGTCGAAGCCCACAATCTTTCCTATTATCATGTCATTCCAAAGTAATTCATCACCATACAGTAAAACTCCACCATTTAAGAGCTCAACAAATGCAAGGTATGCGATTCTATTTACGGCCACACCTGGCGTGGCAAAATCTTCATCAGTTAAAATTAGCTCAATAATAGTTCCTTTTGAAAAGGTACGAGAAATTGGTTTAATAAGGTTTAAATTCCGATTGTCTAACTTCCCATCCAAAACAGCGACAACACGCGTTTCAATATCTATTTTTGATGCGTAAAAATTTCTATTGACAAGATTTCTCTCGTAAGGATCTGAAATCATACGAGTCTCTTTATAAAATAATCTAAGTCTCCATACAGAAAATCAATTACCGGAATTTCAATTAAGGTGTAACAACCTGGTTTTTGCTTCATTGCAGCTCTTGCCGAACTAACCATTACCTGAGCTGTTATTGCTGGGTTATTAATTCGCATTTCAAACTTTAGAAGTTGATTATGTGTAATGCCCGCTACTCCTTTTCTTTCAAGAGATACTCCATGACCCATATCAATCAATTCCTGGACATTTGGGACCTGATACACATAAGTCCTATCGTTTATGAAGTAAGGATCATTTAATATCTGTTGTTTTACTTCATTAAAATCTGCACCTCCATCTAATTCTACATATACTAATCTCCGATGAATTCCCATACCAGCAGGTACAGTTATTGCGATGGCATCTTTTACTCCATCGATTGCCTTCACAGCGCATGTATGACCCATGGACATACCTGGCCCATAATTAGTAGTAGTAATTCCTCGTGGTGTCATTGCTAAAAACCATGCTCGAATCACCGAATCAATGCCCGGATCCCAGCCGGCTGATGTAATCGCCACCCGATTGTTATTCTTGGCAATCACATCTAAATCGTTGCGAAGATTTAAGATTTCGCTGTGAATATCAAAACTATCCACAACATTGTAGCCGGCTGTGAGGAGATTTTTTGCCTCTTCCGGGACATTACGCGAAGGAAGGCAGAGTAGCCCTACATCAAAATCACCTAATTCAGAAATATCCTCTACCACTTTGGTTTGACTTAATTTCATTTGTCGTATTCTTTCAAACTGCTTCTTCCAAACTTTTGACTTTGCAACTTCAACAATTCCAACAAGCTCCATATCAGGTTCTTCCATCACCGCATCATAAGCATAACATCCAACGTTACCATAACCAATTATTGCAACTTTTAGTTTTTCCATCGATGTTCCTTCCACAGATTATTTTAATTTCTCATAAAGATATTTTCTCGCAGTTTCATTATGCTTCTTAATTAACAATTCAACAAGTTCGGAATCTCTTTTCTTTAATGCTTTAATAATTTTCTCATGTTCTCTTATAGAATCTTGAATATGATCCATCAAAGAAAGATAAATTGAATTATAACGCAAGGTATGTTTTCTTAAATCATCTATAAATTTGATTAATTTTTTGGATTTAGATGACTTAATAATGATCTTATGAAACTCAGAATTGAGTTTTAAAATCTGTTTTGGATCTTTTCTCTTATTCTTTGATAATCTCAACATTTCATGGTTAATTTCAACTAATTTTCCAAGTTCTTCATCCGTTATATGTTCTGTTGCTAATCTACCAGCAAGCCCTTCAAGTATTCCTTTTATAAGGTAAGTCTCATTAGCATCTTCCTTTGACAAATCTTCCACTATTGCTCCTTTTCGCGGGAGAACTTTTACTAAACCTTCTGATTGCAATTTTAAAAGCGCCTCACGGAGAGGCGTTCTGCTAATACCAATTTTACTCGATAAACCTTCTTCTGTTAATTTTTCACCAGGCTTGACCTCGCCAGAAATAATTAAGTCTCTAATAAAATCGGTTATCTTATCTCTGAGTGGTTTTAATTCTTCTTGAAAGTTATAACTTTTATTAATCATGAGTTTGTATATTGTATACAGTATACAAAAGCAAATTAATAATATATTTTGAATTTTGAAACTGTTTTAAGTGAAATGTCCAGTAAAAGAAGAATGATGAATATATTAAAGAACAATAGCTCCATTAAACCATCAAGTTAAACTTTGATTAAATATTTATACTCTTTCTTTTAAGAAAACAATTTTGATTTATTGTCAACTAAACAAGCGCTGAATAAAATATTTTTCTTTTTAGATTTACAAATAAAAATTTGAGGTTACTATGAGAAGCTTGATTTCCACATTATCGTTTTTATTATTTTTCACTTTTTCAGCTTTCACACAAAGCTTGCCATCGTTTATTTCCGATAGTTTAGATTCATACATAAAAAGAGGGATGGAGCAGTTCAAAATACCAGGTACTGCGGTTCTAATTGTTAAAGATGGAAAAATAGCCTACGCTAAAGGCTTTGGTGTTAAAGAGTATGGTAGCAACGATAGGGTTGATGAGAACACACTGTTTTTAATAGGTTCGAACACAAAGGCATTCACTGGAACTTTATTAGCTTTACTTGAATATGAAAACAAGTTAAAACTTGAGGATAGAGTCAGAAATTATCTTCCTAACTTTCAACTTTATGATCAATGTGCATCTGAAAAATTGAACTTAATTGATATTGTTTCACATAGAATGGGTTATGATACTTTTCAAGGCGATTTTATGTACTGGACTTCGGATTTAAACGAAGATCAAGTACTTGAAAAATTTGGAAAATTACCACCGAAATTTGATTTCAGGGCTAAGTATGGTTACACAAATGCAGGATATTCTGTTGCGGGTAAAGTCATATACAACGTAACAAATTTGAGATGGGGAGATTACTTGAAAGAAAAAATTTTATTGCCACTAAGGATGACAAGAACGGTTTCCCTATCACAAGAATTTGCTATGGCTTCAAACGTTGCAAAACCTCACACTTTAATTAATGGAGAAATTAAAGTCTTACCTTTTGATAACATTGATAACTTAGCTCCTTGTGGTAGTATGGGTTCATCAATTATGGATTTAAGTAAATGGATAATTATTCAACTTGATAGCGGAAGGTTGGATGGAAAATCAGTAATACCTTTTAAAGTAATCGAAAGAACAAGACAACCTCAAACTTTCGTACGAAAAGCAAGACATCCATTTAATAAATCAAATTTTATTCTTTATGGCCTTGGCTGGGTTCTTCAAGATTACGAAGGTAGAGAGATTGTTTCTCATACTGGCGGAGTTAATGGGTTTCTCACTTCAGTAACTCTTTTACCAAAAGAAAATCTTGGTGTAGTCGTTTTAACTAACACCGACCAAAATACTTTTTATGAGTGGATTAAATGGGAAATTATAGATGCCTATCTAAATCTTCCCTATCGAAATTATCTTGACTTCGGTTATAATCTTTTTAATCAATCAAAAACTCAAAAACTTAATCGAGTTAAAAACTGGCGTGATTCAGTCACACTAAACTTGAAAACTCCTATACCATTAAATGAATTTGCCGGTAAATATGAACATGAAGTATATGGCTACGCCGAAATTATACCAAAGGAAAATTATTTAGAGTTGAAACTTCAACATCATTCAAAAATCACTGGAAAATTGGAATACATTGGTAACAATCGATTTGTATGTACTTATTCTGATCCGGTTTATGGAATCGAAGTATTTCAATTTGAAATAGAAAACAATAAAGTCAAATCATTTGATCTCAAAGTAGATGATTTCATTGATTATATGGTTTACAAGTTTGTTAAAAAATAGAATCTGCTATAAGAGAACTGAGTTCTGATGATTTACTTGGATCGAATAATCATAAACTTGTAATTTTACTCTATTCCAACAATTGATGAAGCGTGAAAGTAATCGTGATGTAAATGACCACGCATTATAACTACATTTGCTTCTTTGAAATTATTAGGAACAGATGATGGTCCTTGAACTTTATAAACCTTACCGTTTCTATCTTTTACGTAAAAAATTGAAACATTACTTTCTTCTGAAATCTCTATAGGCATATCTCTCATTAAAATTGCCCTCACTTCAACATTTTTTTGATCATTTGGGTCGAGTCTGGTGAAATCAAAAATTTCTTTTGTTTCTGTAAAAAACAACACATAAATCACATAGATAATAAATATTATAAACAAACTAAAAATTATTCGAGGAACATTAGCTTTCATAAAAACCTCTCAATACTTGTTAAACTAATTACCGCTGGAATCGATTAAGTCAATAATAAAAAATTCCAGCGGCTTTGTTTTATAAAATTATTTTTCCATCGCTATCCATAAAATAAATATCCCCAAAATTCAGTTTTCGAATCTCATCTTCAATTTTCTTTCGATCTCCTACCACAACCCAAATCAATTTATCTGGATGTAAAACTTTCTTAGTTACGCGTTTTAGTTCATCAAGTGAAAGTGATTTTAATTTTTCCATATAAGTTTGATAATAATTATCGGGCAACTCATACTTTACCAATGAAGTAATAGATCCAAGAACCGCTCTCATAGTTTCCCAGCTACCAGGTAAAGAAAGAATCTCATTTTGTCTATTCTTTTCAAGCTCTTCAAAAGTCGGTGGGTTATCTGATATAATTCCATCAAGTTCTTTTTTGATCTCTATCATTGCATCTTTAGTTTTATCAAGTTGAACGGAAGTATATACAACAAAAGGTCTTTGACCCTTCGCTCCCATAAGAAAAGAAGAGGCACCATATGTCCAATGCTTATCTTCCCTTAAATTCATGTTGATACGAGATGTAAACGCACCTCCTAAAATTATATTCATCATATCAATTGCAATATCATCAGGATCGTTTGTAGGTGGAGCAATATGACCTGCAAAAATCATCGATTGTAAAGATCCAGGTCTATCAAGAATGTACACTACAGATTTCTCTTTATGATTTACTACACTGATATTCTTCTTCGGTACTTCACCTGATTTCCAATCTTCAAATAACTTTTCAAGTTTAGGTAGTATCTCATTCAATGCTGTGTTTCCAACAATAACAAGAGTTGCATTGTTCGGTTTAAACCAGGTATTATGATATTTAATTAAATCTTCGCGTGTAATCTTTTGTATCGATTCTTCTGTTCCAGATCCGGTCATTGGATTGCCATAGGCGTGGTCTTTTCCATAAAGAATCTGTGGAAAAACACGCAAAGCCATTGTATTAGGCGTCACTTTTTCTCTTTTTATTGCAGCAATCGTCTGATCTTTCAAACGATTAAAGTCTTGTTCCGGGAAAGATGGATTTAATATTACATCAGCAAATATTTCAAGACTTTCATCTAGCTTACTCTTTAATGCTGAAAGATTCACATAAGAAGCATCGAGGTCACTCGCTGTACTTAAGGATGCACCAAGCAATGCAAGTTCTTCACTAATCTGGAGAGCCGTTCTTTTCTTCGTACCTTCATCGAGCATCTCCATTGCCAATCTACTTGTCCCTGGTAAAGAAAATTGATCTGCTGAATATCCTGCATCTATAACTAAACTAAAATTCACGACAGGTATATTATGTCGCTCAGCAAGAATTATTTTCAATCCATTTTTCAACTGAGCTCTTTGCAATTCTGGAAACTTAACATCTGGGGCTGGTCCAGGTTCAGGTAGTTTGGTTCGATCAACATCACTTTGGAAAGTTTTATATTCTACATAAGGATGTACTTCGAGAATAAAAACACCATCACTTAACCAAGCGTTTGCTGCGTCTTTTAAATTTTTAGATGTAGCGTTTCTTACCCAGCTTAATGTCTTTTTATAGTAATCTGGACTTCCGCCATAGACCTGATTTTGTGCAAGAATATCACTTTTCCCTCCAAAACCTCCAATTCTTTCAATACCTCGAATAAAGGACGCTTCAAATTCGGTTTTCACTCGTTCAAATTCTCTTTCAGTTGGACCATTTTTTAAGAATTTATTTAATTCATCATTAATTGATGCTTCGATTTTTTTGAGATCAATGCCGGGTTTTGCTGTAGCAACTATAAAAAATTGACTTCCAATTTCTCCAGGTGAGACATAAACTTGAACGCTTGTACAAATTTGTTCATCATAAACAAGTCTTTTATATAATCTTGAAGTTTTTCCACTTCCTAAAACATCACTAACTAAATCAAGATAGATTAGTTCTTCTGCGCCCCACTGCGGGATATTCCAAACTTTATAAATTCTGGCTTGAGGAACGCGGTCCTGAGTAATTTGGCGTTTTACTCCTGTCATTTTCGCGACCCAGGCTTGATGTTTTGATATTGGTGGACCCGGGGGTATGTGACCAAAATATTTTTTTACTTTTTCATAAACTTCTTGTGTTTTAACATCACCCGCGATAACTAGAACCGCATTATTAGGGCCATAATAGGTTTTAAACCATTCATGAACGTCTTCCAAGGTTGCTGCATTCAAATCTTCCATTGAGCCTATAACCGTCCATGAATAAGGGTGCCCTTCAGGATAAGTATTTTTTGCAATTAGTTCCCAAACTTTTCCATAAGGTTGATTCTCGCCTTGTCTTTTTTCGTTTTGAACAACTCCACGCTGTTCATCAAGTTTCGCTTGTGTTACAGCTCCCAAAAGATGTCCCATCCTATCGGATTCTAACCAAAGTACTACATCCAAGGCCGATTTTGGCACATTCTGAAAGTAATTTGTTCGATCTTCATTTGTCGTTCCATTCAAATCCGTCGCACCTATTCTTTCCATAGCCTGAAAATAATCATCATCAAAATGCTCACTCCCATTAAACATTAAATGCTCAAACAAATGAGCAAAACCAGTTTTCCCACGCTTTTCGTTTTTTGAACCTACATGATACCAAACATTAACGGCTACAATTGGTGCTTTATTATCTTCATGTACAATTAATGTTAACCCATTATCTAGAACAAACTTAGTATAAGGAATATCAATATCGAGTTGCATATTTTTTCCTTTCCTTTGTCCAATAAATAATTCCATAAAAAGTAGAACTAAAATTAGTGAAAAGTGAAATACTTTTCTTAACATTTTTTTGTCTCCTGATTTTAATTTTTAATCTAAAAAAAATGACTCAGCTCTCGTTTAAGTCACTAACCGAATCAATTCCTTCAGGCATAGGTAAGTAAAAACGAACTTTTCTTACAGTCCCATCTTTCCTTAGCACTCGTTCTACTTTCTTTCTTATTAAAACACTATGTTCAATATGGACATCGTCTTCTACAGTTGTACCAAATAAATAACTAGTTCCCTTAATTAAGACGTTCTTTCCAATCCTTAATGGAAACTCATCACTACCAGTCATATTAACGCTTGATTCAATTCTAGAGTTATCACCAATTTCAACATTTCCCTTAATTATATCTCCCCAAAGAATCTCAACATTATCACCAATTTTAAAGGTTTGATGTGGGTAAGTAGATAAAAGAGCATTCTCCCAAACAACTACCTTTCTACCAAAAATCACATTTCCATCAACATAAACATTTTTCTTAAGTTCAACACCATAATTGAGCTTTACATCTTTGCCGATGTAAACACCTTTACCAATCCTAATATCAAGAGGTATTCCTTTTTTATCCATTTCAAGAATTTGTT
Source organism: uncultured Ignavibacteriales bacterium (assembly GCA_937138605.1). Classification (GTDB taxonomy): domain Bacteria; phylum Bacteroidota; class Ignavibacteria; order Ch128b; family Ch128b; genus CAKZPH01. Next base: position 1,086 of record CAKZPH010000019.1, on the reverse strand, counting down.
CTATTACTTCATCGGCAATAAAGAAATCATCAGGATCATCAATCTCAATTATATCTTTTAGTCTATCATAAGCTTTTTGACGCGCAATGGATTCCATCTCCTTCAATACACTTTTAACATTAAATCCAATAACTACATTTTTATCTTCAGGAGATACTGCCCGAACGGTCAAACCATGTTTATTAAATATTCCAATTAAATCAGTAATGTAAATTTCACTCTGAACGTTATCACTTGTAATTTCTCCGATATGTTCAACAAGTGGTTTGAATTTTATTGCATATACTCCTGTATTAAATTCGTTAATTCTTAAAAGTTCTTCCTTAGTCAATGAGTAAACTCTACCTTTATATTCAACTTCATATGGTTTATTATCGTCCAGATTTAGTATATCTTTTTGTTCGAGAATTTCAATTACGCTTCCACAATCACTCCCCGAACTTTTTCCAAACTTATCTTTTTCTGGAACACGAACAATTCTTCCATAATAATTCTTTCTGTAATCTCCTTCAAAAAAACCAGTAAGAACAAGCATATCACAATCTAATCTTTCAAAATCTTCTTTAAATTTTTTAACGGTTTCAGGATTAATCAAACCCATATCACCTGGGAAAATATAAACTACTCCGTCAAAACCTGCCTCAATAAGTGGCTTAAGCCCATGCTTTACCGCATCACCTGTTCCATTTTGAAATTCCTGATAAGCGAAAACTGTTTGCAGTTTTTTTCCAACTGTTTTAATTACATCTTCTGCCTTAATACCAACAACCATTACAATGTTTGGATTATCTAATCCAACAAAGGCGGATTTATGCACACGCTCAGCTGTTGGCACTCCCCAGATCTTATGTAACATTTTTGATACGCTAGATTTAATTCTTTTTCCATGCCCAGCGGCTAATATAATGGCTGAATTTTGCGCCGAAGGATTAATCTTATCAGAATATTCTAGAATCATTTGTTGAATGTTTTCCAAATTTTCTCCATAAGTAAATTTTACATATTCAAATATAAATATGATGTGAATATTGTTAAAAGAATTAAAATTTTTTATTAAATATCGGCATAAATTTATATGATGCTAGA
>CAKZPH010000018.1 GCA_937138605.1 uncultured Ignavibacteriales bacterium | reverse complement strand
TTTTAATGGTGATATTGCTGGAAGGATTAAATCCAGTGATGGTAATCCAATTCCAAATGTAAATATAATTTTACTAAATACTCCTTACGGAGCAAGTTCGAATTTTGAAGGTAATTTTGTTCTTAAAAATGTTCCTGCAGGAAAATATATTTTAAGAGCAAGTGCTATTGGTTATAATTCTAAAGAGATTGAGGTGATTGTTAAAGACAAAGAAGTATTGAAATTGGATATAGAATTACAACAATCTACGATTTACTTTCCATCTGTAACTATTAAGGCTTCTCGTATTCAGTCTCAAGAAGATACGAGGACAAGTTTAATAAATGTTGAACCACGTTCAATCAAAATTTTACCTGGCGCTAGTGAAGATCTCTTCAGGACATTACAAGCATTGCCTGGAGTTAATGCAATAAATGATTTCTCTTCACAACTTGTTATTCGGGGAAGTGGTCCTGACCAAAATTTAATTGTATTTGATGATGTGGAGGTATTTAATCCCTATCGATTGTATGGTGCAATAAGTATGTTTAATCCTGAAACTGTAAATGATATTAATCTAATTACTGGTGGATTTCCCGCTAGGTACGGCGATAGACTTTCCGCTGTTTTGGATGTAAATCATAAAGATGGAAACCAAACACTCCCACTTTCTGGAAACATTAATGTAAATCTTTCAAATGCAAATTTTGTAATGGAAGGTAAGCTCCCTTATGGATTAAATGGTAGCTGGATTTTTAATTCACGACGAACTTATTATGATTTAATAGTGGAACCATTTGTAAAAAAAACCGGGCTTATCAAAGGTGATGTAGCTTTTCCTAATTTTTATGACTTTCAATTTAAAACTTCTTTTTATCCTAAAAAGAGAAATAAAATCTCTGTACTAACGGTTTACTCCAGAGATGCAGTTAATTTAGTGACTGATGGAAAACGAACCACACCTGATAGTATTGGTGTTAACGATAAATCATTTAATAACATTTATGCCCTTTCTTACCAATACAACTCACAAAATTTTACTAATAAATTTATTTCCTCTTACTATATAAATCGAGGTATTACTTTTTTTGATTCGAAATTTTTAGATCCATCATTAAACCGCAAAGAATTTGAAAATGGTTTTTCAGATTCACTGTATCAATTTTTACTTGGATTTTCATTCAATTCAATATATGAGTTCACGAAGTACTCCTTTGAAGACAGAATGATTTTTTACTCAGGAAAGAATAGTCTCGAGCTGGGTATAGGAGTTGACTTTATGAATACAGAAATTAAATATGAATTTTTGCTAGATCCACAGTTAAAGGCAATTTTAAATTCTTTTTCATCTTTCAGGTCAATCGTTGATAAATTTGGTTCGAAAATTACTTATTGGCGATTTAAGACATACTCTCAAGCAAATTACTCCCTAACTTCCGATCAAAAAATTTTCTTATCTCCCGGTATTCGTTTTGATTATTATGATGTTCTAAGAAAATATTACATTGCACCAAGATTAGGAATTTCATACGCATTAAACGATTTAACTACTCTCCGTGCAGTCTATGGAATTTACTATCAGTCACCAGGGTACGAAAAAATCAGAGACCAAAATGTTTTATTTGATTTATCCCGAACTCATACAAAAGATTTGAAAGCTGAAAGAGCCGATCACTATATTTTAAGTTTTGAGCGTTATCTAACTCAAGAGTGGCAATTTAAAACAGAAATGTATTACAAGGATTTTAAGAATTTGATTGTTCCACTTAAGGTTAGAGGTGTACAATTCAAGACAGAACCAATTCCCGGCAGAGACATCCGTTACGTTTCTGCCTGGACAAAACCTATTCCAATACCAGCAGATTCAGCTACAAATATTCCCATCAACAATTCAACAGGTTATTCTTATGGCCTGGAAATTTTACTATCAAAAATAAATAAATCACGAATATCAAGATTAGATGGTTGGATAGCTTATACTTTATCGTATTCGACACGAGAAGAAAACGGAAGAAAAATTCCATTCAGATTTGAACAACGACATACTTTTAACCTGGTATTAAATTACACACCTTACGATTGGTTAGAAATTGGAATTCGTTGGCAATATGGTTCCGGTTTGCCTTACACAAAACCAGTCGGCATAAAACCTAGAATAATTGTAAAAGACATTGATGGTGATGGAATTCAAGAAACTCCTGAAATTGCTTACCGTCAAAATTTATTCAATCCTAACGCACCAAAGGAAGTTATATTCAATGTTGATTATGGAGTTGATCCTAATTTTTATAATGAAAGGAAACCTGATTATCATAGACTCGATTTGAGGGTCTCATATTACACTTCTTTCTGGAATTTAAATTGGCTCTTTTACTTAGATATAATTAATCTTTACAATCATAAAAATGTCGTTGGATACGATTATTACATCGATAAAAATCTAGAATTACAAAGGCGAGAAACCTATATGTTACCGATTTTTCCCACACTGGGCATAAGCTTACGGTTTTAATATTGCTTTTAGTTTTTCTTAAAATAAGTAAATCTTCTAATTTTTTTTTCATTACAAATTCTATTTTTGTAACTTATTAATAAGTAAATTGTTGTAAGATGTCGCAAGAAAAACCTATATACACTGTATCTCAAATTACGAGCAAAATAAAAATACTGCTTGAGAGCTCTTTTGATAGCATATCTGTGATGGGTGAAGTTTCAAACTTTAGAACTTATCAATCAGGGCATTGGTATTTTTCGTTAAAAGACGAAAACGCTCAAATTAGTTGCGTAATGTGGCGAGGGTTTAATTCATCTGCTTTTTTTATTCCCAAGGATGGAATGAAGATAATTGTTTTTGGCCGAATAAATGTTTACGAACCTCGTGGCTATTATCAAGTTGAGGTTTATTACATTAAACCACTTGGTGTAGGAGAACTCCAAATTGCTTTTGAAGAATTAAAAAGAAAACTTGCACAAGAAGGTTTGTTTGACGCAAAATACAAAAAGCCTATTCCAAAAATTCCAATGCGTATTGGTGTTGTAACTAGCAAAGATGGTGCTGTGTTTTACGATGTTCTTGCGGTAATAAAGCGAAGATTTCCAGTTGTTCAAGTTGTTCTTGCTCACGTATCTGTTCAAGGTGCCAAAGCACCTTATGAAATTGCAGAAGCACTGGATTTGATGAATGAGTATGGTGAAGTTGATGTGATTATTCTTTGTAGAGGAGGTGGTTCAATTGAAGATTTATGGGCATTTAATGAAGAAATTACAGCACGTGCAATTTTTAGATCTAAAATTCCAATAGTTACAGGAATCGGTCATGAAGTTGATTTTACCATTGCAGATTTTGTTGCGGATTTCCGTGCAGCTACTCCAACTGAAGCAGCAGAAATTGTAACTCCCGACTTTTCTGAAGTTATAAATTTTCTAAAAAATTACGACGAATTATTATATAAATTAATTGAAAAGAAATTAATAGATTGGAAAACTAGACTTTATAATGAAATAAGAAGTTACTCATTTGTAATGACCGAATCCTTAATTAATACGAAAAAACAATCTATGGATTTTACTTTATTTAGATTGAATCAAGCGTGTGATCGAATTGTTTTGGAGAAGAAGAATAAAATTTTGAGTATTGATAAGGTTTTGAATCTCTCAAATCATGTACATACACTTTCTAAAGGTTATACAATAGTGAGGCAATTATCAAAAGTTGTGGAAAGAAAAAATAAATTTATAAGCGGTGTAGAAACTGAAATCGAATTTTATGATGGAAAGGTTATAATAAATGGCTAAAGAAAAGTCATCATTTGAAAAAGATTTTAAGAAACTAGAAGAAATAGCATCATTACTTGAATCAGGAGAAATATCTCTTGAAGAATCAATAAAGCTTTTTGAAGAGGGAGTTAATCTCTCAAAGAAATTGTTAAAAACATTGAATGAAGCCGAGTTAAAGATTTTTCAATTAAAAAAAGATCTAGAGGGTATAATTAAAAAAACGAAATTAGAAACCAATCTGGAAGATGAAGAATGAAAGATTATAAGTATTTATATAAAATTGATTCGCCAACTGATTTAAGAAAAATTCCAACTTATGAACTTAAAATCGTTTGTGAAGAAATTAGAGACTATATGATTGATGTTGTATCTCAAACAGGTGGTCATCTTGGTGCTGGACTTGGAGTTGTTGAACTCACTGTCGCTTTACATTATGTTTTTAATACTCCTTATGATAAATTAATCTGGGATACTGGTCATCAAGCTTATCCACATAAAATTATTACAGGTCGTAGAGATGCAATGATTACAATTCGTCAGTTGGGTGGTATCTCTGGATTCTTGAAAAGAAGTGAAAGTGAATATGATGTATTTGGAGCAGGGCATGCAAGCACGGCTCTCTCTGCTGCATTAGGAATAGCGACTGCACGAGATTTTCTAAAAGAGAATTACAAAGTTGTTGCAATTGTTGGTGATGGAGCAATGACAGGTGGAATGGTATATGAAGCCATGAACAATGCGGGATTGCAAAAAAGAGATTTGATAGTTATTCTCAATGATAATAACATGTCCATTGCACCCAATGTCTGGCAATTCTCAAAATATTTTACAGAAATTACTTCCACACCACAATTCAACAAATTCAAAGCACAAGTCTGGGAGTTAACTGGAAAATTAGATGAATTAGGTGATAGAATTAGAAAAGTTGTGGCGAGAGTTGAAGGTGGTATAAAAGCAATTGTGACTCCCGGTGCATTATTCGAAGCTTTGGGCTTTAGGTATTTCGGACCGTTCAATGGGCATAATATTAATCAACTTGTTCGAATTTTAAGTCACATCAAACCTTTAAAAGGTCCGATACTTGTTCATGTTTATACTCAAAAAGGCAAAGGTTATAAACCAGCTGAAGAAGATTCTCAAAAACTTCATGGTGTTGTTCCTTTTGATAAAATAACAGGTAAAGCACTAAAAACTTCATCCGTTGCTTCTTATACAAAAATTTTTGGTGAGACTCTTGTAGAGATTGCAAAGCAAAATGATAAAGTAGTTGGTATTACTGCAGCTATGCCTGATGGTACTGGTCTTGACCATTTACAAAAAGCTTTCCCTGAAAGATTTTTTGATGTTGGAATTGCAGAGCAACATGGAGTGACTTTTGCTGCAGGATTGGCAACTCAAGGAATGATTCCTGTCGTTGCTATATATTCTACATTTTTACAAAGAGCCTTTGATCAAATCATTCATGATGTGGCACTTCAACATTTACACGTTGTTTTTGTTTTAGATAGAGGTGGTTTGGTTGGTGCAGATGGTCCAACTCATCATGGTGCTTTTGATTTATCTTATTTAAGAATTATACCGGGCATGGTAATTATGGCTCCAAAGGATGAAAACGAATTACGAAACATGCTTTACACAGCAATTGAATATAAAGATGGACCAATTGCAATGCGCTATCCAAGGGGAAATGCTTTAGGTGTACCAATAAGTAAGACATTTGAGAAAATTCCTATTGGTAAAGCTGAAGTGCTTCGAAAAGGCTCTAACGTAGCACTACTTGCCATAGGTAGTATGGTAACCTATGCAATAACAGCTGCAGAACTTCTTCAAAATGATGACATATCCGCAGAAGTGGTTAATATGCGCTTTGTTAAACCACTAGATTATGATTTATTAAATGATATTTTCAAACGTTTTTATAAAATATATGTTCTTGAAGAAAATTCTATTGTAGGTGGATTAGGTTCAGCTGTTCTTGAATATGCTGCTAAGGTTGATGCAAAGCTTGACATTGAATTAGTTGGACTACCTGATGAATTTGTGGAACATGGTACTCAAGCTGAATTGCATGCAAAGCTTGGAATTGATGCAAGTGGTGTTGCTGAAAAAGTAAAATCTGAAATCAAATCGATAAAACAGTTGGAAACAAACTAATATGAAGCAAAAACTCAAATTTGGTATTATAGGTTGTGGTGCAGTAGCTCAAATTATTCATCTCCCGATTCTAAAAAAGAATCAGTTAATTGAAATTTCGGCAATCTGCGACCTTGATAAACGGAAACTTCTTTCAGTCGCAGAAAAATTCCATATTGAAAAGACATACACGGATCTACAAAAATTTTTTGATGAGAATGAATTCGATGCTATAATGATTTTAACTCCGACGAATACACATAAGGAAATTGCAGAGACTGCATCAAACTATTGCAAAAACATTTTTATTGAAAAACCGATAACTCGGAATCATAAGGAAACGAAAGAACTTCAGCACTCAATTAAAAAAAATCATGCAAATGTAATGGTAGGATTTCACATGCGCTTTCGTCCCGATTCGATGTTGATGAAAAGTCTTATTGAAGCAAAAGAATTTGGTGATTTATATCTTGTTAAAGCTGGTTGGTTTAGACCAAGAAGTTCTATGCAAAATTGGTTTGTAAAGAAAACTTACTCTGGTGGTGGAGTATTGATGGATTTAGGTTTGAGCATAATAGACCTGGCCATGTGGATGCTAAACTATCCTGAAGTTTTTTCTGTTACAGCTCATAATTTCTTTATTACCACAAAAGATGTAGAAGATGTTTCTGTTATTTTGATTAAGACAAAAAAAGGTCATGTCATATCAATGGAAGTGAGCTGGCTCTTGAGTAATGAGAGCGAATGGTTTTATTTTAATTTGTTTGGTAGTGATGGTTCAGTATTTCTAAACCCTTTACGAGTGAAAAAACAGGTGGGTAATTCCCATGTTAATTTGTTGGATCAGTCCAGGTCTGTAACATCAAATTTATATCTTAAGGCATATGAGAATCAAATAAAACATTTTGTTGCCGCGATAAATGGTGTTGGTAAATGGGTGTCAACTATTGATGAAGCTCTTTCGCGACAAGCACTCCTGGAAGCAATTTATAAATCAGCTAAGTTAAACAAAGAAATCAAATTCTAGACTTTTAGAGATCTGGATTAAAACTTATTAATCTTTATAAATAAATTTATCTAGCTATTTGTGCGTTCAGGGTAGGTTTATTCACACTCATATATGATTAGAGTTATAGATAAATATCATTAACAGAGTGAATTGATTTTACTTTATGTGTTCAATAATTTAGCAGAAAATTTTTATATGATTGAACAATATATACCTTTAATACTAGCCATATTAGTTGCATTACTTTTCTCGCTCTTTCTACTAAAAGCTTCTTCATTGTTCGGACCTCAAAAACCAAATGTAGAAAAACTTACTACTTATGAAAGCGGTATGGAACCTATAAGAACAGCTCGTGAAAGATTTAGTGTGAAATTCTACATAATTGCGATGCTCTTCATAATTTTTGATATTGAAGTAGTTTTTCTTTATCCATGGGCTGTGAATCTTAAAATTTTAGAAGATAAATTGGGATTTTTTATAATCGCTGAGATGTTTGTATTCATACTAATACTCTTAGTAGGTTATATCTACCTACTAAAGAAAGGAGCATTGAAATGGGACTAGAATCAGCATTTGGAAATTCTTTTATCACAACCACGATTGATGCAGTTGTATCCTGGGCTAGGAAAAATTCACTTTGGCCTATGCCTCTTGGTATCTCTTGTTGTGCTATAGAGATGATGTCTGCAGCAGACCCCCGTTTTGATATTGCTAGATTTGGTAGTGAAGTTATGAGATTTTCACCTCGCCAGTCTGATCTATTAATTGTTGCTGGTACCGTAACTTATAAAATGGCCAAAGTTGTTCGAAAGATTTATGATCAGATGCCCGAACCTAAGTGGGTCATTTCAATGGGTGCATGTGCCTCAAGTGGTGGAATGTTTCGTTCATATTCGGTAGTGCAGGGAATAGATTTATTTGTTCCCGTTGATGTTTATGTTGCAGGTTGCCCACCGCGTCCAGAAAACCTTTTAAATGCCATTCTTGCCATTCGTGAGAAAGTAGAAAAATCTTCAGTTTTAGATTTTGAAAAAAAACAATGAATGATTTACCGGTGGTAAATGAAAGAAATAATTGAACTGAAACTGAACGAAAAATTTCCTGATTCAATTTTAGAAAAAATTGAATTCCGCGATGAATTAACTTTAATTGTTGACAAAAACAAGATAGTAGAAATCTGTCAATATTTACGGGATGATCCTGAACTTCTTTTTGATATGCTAATAGATTTGTGCGGTGTTGATAGGGCAAAAAGAAATGACAGATTTGAAGTTTTATATAATTTGTTATCCCTCAAAAATAAATTTCGACTTCGTTTAAAAGTTAGAATAGATGAAAAAGATTGTAAAGTAGATAGTATAACATCAATATATCCAACAGCTAATTGGCATGAAAGAGAAACCTACGATATGTTTGGTATTATTTTTAACAATCATCCTGATCTGCGACGAATGTATATGCCAGAAGAATTTGAATACTATCCTTTGAGAAAAGATTTTCCACTTTTAGGGATACCAGGATCTTTACCATTACCAAAGAAATAATATTATGAATACACAACAGGACAAATCAGAATATAGCAGCAAGATTCTAGAAACGTTACTAACTAAAGAATCTGATTTTATTATTGAAGACACTCTTGAAAGCGGTATGGTCCTTAATATGGGACCTCAACATCCTGCGACTCATGGGGTGCTAAGACTTCTTATACATATTGATGGTGAGACTGTTGTTGGTTGTGTTCCTGAACTTGGGTATTTGCATAGGGGTTACGAAAAAATTGCTGAAAACTCCACTTATCATGAATTTATTCCTCATACAGATCGACTTGATTATCTTGCACCTTTAAGCAACAACACAGCCTTTGCTCTTGCAGTTGAAAAACTTGCAGGAATCGAAATACCTAAACGAGCAAAATACATCAGAATGATCATTTCAGAAATGGCAAGAATTGCATCTCATTTGGTCGCTGTAGGAACTATGGCAATGGATGTTGGTGCTATGACAGTACTTTTGTGGACTTTCAGGGAAAGAGAGAAGTTACAAGAGATTATGGATATTCTCACAGGTGCACGATTTACTACTAGTTATACAAGAATTGGTGGAGTTGCTAGTGATTGGACGTCCATTTGTACAGAAAAATTAAAAAAATTTATTAGTGAATTTCCGACTAATCTTGAAGAAATTGAAAAATTATTAAACACGAACAGAATATTTTTAGAGAGAACAGAAGGCATAGGAGTAATTTCAAAAGAAAAAGCTATAGCTATGGGATTAACTGGACCAAATCTTCGTGCTTCAGGTGTAGATTATGATGTGCGTCGTGCTTTTCCTTATCTAGATTATGAAAACATAGATTTTGAAGTGATAACTTATAGTGAGGGTGATTCACTTGCACGTTATTTTGTTCGTGTGGATGAAATGAAAGAAAGCGTTAAAATACTTAGACAGTGTTTAGATAAGTTGCCTTCAGGTGAAATTCTTTCTCACGATCCTAAAAGAGTCTTACCACATAAGGTAAACATTTATACACGAATGGAAGAGTTGATTCAAGATTTTATGTTAATAAATTTTGGTTTGACTCCTCCTGTTGGTGAAATCTACTCATCAGTTGAAAACCCCAAAGGAGAACTTGGATTTTACCTGGTGAGTGATGGTACAGGATATCCCTGGCGTTGTAAGATCCGTTCTCCATCTTTTGTTAATCTACAATCTCTTCCAATCCTTGTTAAGGGCCACATGGTTTCTGATATTGTTGCCATCATAGGAAGTATCGATCCTGTGATGGGTGAAGCTGATAAATAATTGGAGTTAAAAGTGGAAATTAGATTTACTGATGAAGAACTTCAGAAAATTGAGTCTCTTAAAACACGATATCTTAAGCCTGATTCAGTTATTCTTGAAGTACTTTATCTTATTCAAGAAAAGTATGGCTTTATTTCTTACGAGGGAATTAAATATGCGTCAAAAATTCTTGATATAAGTGAAGAACATGTTTATGGCATTGTTAGTTTTTATTCAATGTTTAATACAAAACCAATTGGTAAATATCACTTACAAGTTTGTACGAATGTTTCTTGCATGCTGCGAGGTGCATATGAATTACTTCATAAACTTGAAGATGAGTTAAAAATTAAAGCGGGCGAAACCACACCCGATGGGCTATTTACTATTTCAGAAGTGGAGTGTCTAGGTTCTTGTGGAACTGCACCTGTTATTCAAATTAATAAAGATTATTTGGAGAATCTTAACGAAGATAAACTAATGCATGTATTAAACGACTTAAAGAAAGCCTATGGAAATTAAACTTTTGTTAAAAGATATACCAGACTATCATAGAATTGATGTCTATAAAGCTCACGGCGGCTATGAAATTATTCGTAAGGCTTTGCAAATGAAGCCTGATGATATCATTGAAGAAGTAAAAAAATCTAATTTAAGAGGACGCGGTGGTGCAGGCTTTCCAACTGGATTGAAATGGAGCTTCATGCCAAAAGACAATAGTATACCTAAATTCTTATGTATCAATGGTGATGAAAGTGAACCAGGGTCATTTAAGGACAGACAAATATTCGAATTCAATCCTCACCAACTTATCGAAGGAATATTAATTTCTGCCTACGCAATTGGCGCCCAAACTTGTTACATCTATATTCGTGGCGAATATTTTAGGTGGATAGAACTTATGCAAAAAGCCCTTGATGATGCTTATGCACATGGTTATGTAGGGGAGAAATTTAAAGAGACGTTTGGAGTAGATTTTTATACAAACATTTACATCCATCGTGGTGCAGGCGCATATATATGTGGTGAAGAATCTGCGTTAATGAATTCAATTGAAGGAAAACGTGGTTATCCAAGAGTAAAACCACCATTTCCCGCTCAAAATGGATTATGGGGATATCCCACTACAATAAACAACGTTGAAACTATAGCTAATATTCCAATTATCATTGAAAAAGGTGGCGATTGGTTTAGAAACATTGGTGAACCAAAACATCCGGGAACTTTACTTTTTGGAGTCAGTGGTCATGTTAACAAACCGGGCGTTTATGAATTACCTACCGGTACATTATTAACCGACATTATTTACAAATATGCTGGTGGTATTCCGGGAAATAAAAAAATTAAGTGTGTTATACCTGGTGGGACTTCCGTACCACCAATTCGTGGTGATCAAATTGAAGGTTTAAAGATGGACGCCGAGTCTCTTAAAGAAGTAGGCTCCGCTATTGGTACTGGTGGAATTATTGTAATGGATGAAGACACTGATTTAGTAAAAGTTCTGGCGCGTATAACAAAGTTTTATTGGCATGAATCATGTGGACAATGTACTCCTTGCAGGGAAGGAACAGGTTGGATGCTAAAAATTCTGAACAGAATTTTGCACGGTAAAGGAACAAGTAAAGATCTTGACCTTCTTATTGATGTTGCTAATAACATTGAAGGTCATACTATTTGTGCATTAGGTGACGCAGCAGCTTGGCCAGTTAAATATATGATTGAAAGGTTTCGCGATGAATTCGAACAAAGGGTAGAGCGTGAAATTGTTATCGATATTCCAAATAAAGTTCATTCCTTGAGAAGAACTAAGATTCCATTAACACCACTGAAAATTTCAAGCAATTAAAAAATAGGCGGGTAATTAAAGATCATTATTTAGAATCATCTAATTACCCGCGTAATAAAAAAACTTTCTTTTATCTACTTCCTAAAGATACTTTTAGAGTAATTTCTTTTCCCTCTCTCAAAACGACAACTTCAACCTCATCACCAGGTTTATAACCTTGCATTGCATACATATAATCATAAATGTTTCTTACAGTTTTACTACCAAATCGAATAATTATATCTCCAGCTTTTAAACCTGCTTTCTCAGCAGGACTACCATCGTTTACTCCAGCAATTTTGAAACCTTCAACTTGTTCAGAGTAATCAGGTATCGTACCAACATAAACTCGAATATTCATTCGACGATTTCTTTGTGTATCGCCTTGAACTTTAGTGAATTCAATTTTTTCTGAATTCGTGCTCAAATCATATACTACATTTTTTATATAATCCAGTACTTTCTTCATCCCAGTAAAATTAATTTTATCAATATCGTCAGATGGCTTATGATAATCCTGGTGAGTTCCAGTGAAGAAGAATAGTACGGGAATATCTTTTGCATAGAAAGAGGAATGATCACTTGGCCCGAATCCAGCGTCAATAAAATTCAGTGAGAAAATTGAATCCTGATTCAATTTGGTTAATAAGTCTTTCCATTTTGGTGATGTTCCAGTTCCGTAAACAGTTAATGCTTTTTTCTCGTTTAATCTACCAATCATATCCATGTTTATCATAGCAACTATTTGATTTAATGGAATTGTTGGATTTTCAACAAAATGTCTTGAACCTAAAAGTCCCAATTCTTCACCAGAAAATGCTATAAATAAAATACTTCTTTTTAGTTCGTTTCTATGTCGAGCAAAATATTCAGCTAATTCTAACAATCCACTGGTTCCTGAACCATTATCGTCTGCTCCGTTATGTACCTCCGGTACTTTGCTTGTTGAAAGCGAACCTCTTCCACCCATACCAAGATGATCGTAATGCGCACCAATTACAATTACTTCATTTTTCAATTTTTCATCATTCCCTTCAATAAAGCCAATTACATTGTTTGTCTCTTTAATAACTGGTTGAAGGTCTACAGAAAGTTTTATTCTAATGTTAGGAATTTCAAAAGAATTTGCTGACTTATTTGAATCAATTTGTTTTTGAATGTTCAATAAATCGTATCCAGCTTTTGCAAATAATTCAGTAGCTTTTTGAGTTGTGATTGATACAACAGGAATTCCAGCATTATTTGCAGCTGGGTCTGGTATAAGTGATATTAAACGATCGTTTTCAACAGTGTTTGGTCCTGTAAATAATATTACCGCTTTTGCGCCTTTACTTTTTGCAACCGAGACTTTGAAGTTTGATTGCGTTTTGAATTCGAATTTTGAATCAGGTTTATCACCATCAGGTGAATATCTCATCATTAAAGCAATCTTATTATTTAAGTCAATTCCACTAAAGTCATTATATCCTAAATCTTCTGCTTCGATACCGTACCCAACAAAAACAACCTCACCATCAACAATTCCATTACTAGAAAATCCAGTCGGTTGATAGTCTTGTTTAATCTTGAATTCAACTATCTCATTATTAATCAATGCAATTAAAGAATTATTTTTATTTATTTTGATATCGGTTGTAACTTTGAACGTTTGGAAATAACCTTTTTGTCCTCTTGTTTCCACTCCGAATCTTGCAAAATTTTTAGCAATGTATTTGCCAGCTAAATCAATTTCTGGAGTTCCAGTTCCTCTACCCTTTAAATCATCCGATGCAATGAAACTTAAGTGTTTATAAATATCCTCAATGGTAATATCTCCAGAAGTTTCTGGAACTTTTACAGTTGAACAAGAATAAACAAAGAGGCTAAGTAAAATTATTATTAAAGTTTTTCTTTTCATGTATACTCCTTTATTTTAATCTACCCAATC
>CAKZPH010000017.1 GCA_937138605.1 uncultured Ignavibacteriales bacterium | reverse complement strand
AGAGTAGCTACAAACGGAGCCGATGATGAAGCTGGGTCAAAACCTAATTTTTTTAAGATAAATGGAAGCATAGAACCTGCCAATGTTCCCCAGACAACAACACCAATTAGAGATAACGATACTGTTAATCCAACTAAAAACCAATTTTCTCCATAAAGATGGGAAGCAGATTGCCAAACAAAAATCCGTAAAAATCCAATAATGGCTAAAATTGTACCTAGAAAAAATCCTGTTATTAATTCACGTCTCATAATTCTAAACCAATCTTTAAGGGTAACCTCTCCGAGAGCCATAGCACGAACAACAAGCGTAGCAGCTTGTGAACCTGAATTTCCACCACTGGATATAATTAATGGAATAAACAAAGCCAAAACAACAGCTCGTGCTATTTCTTCCTCAAAAATTGCCATAGCTGAAGCTGTGAACATTTCACCAATGAAAAGAAGCGATAACCAACCAGCTCTTTTCCTGATCATTTTAAAAATCGAAATTTTTGAATATGGTTCATCTAGCACTCCAACTGCCGCTTGTTTGTGAAAGTCTTCCGTAATTTCTTCTTGTGCAACGTCCATTATATCATCAACAGTAACAATACCAAGCAAAATTCCATCAGCATTAACAACAGGTAATGCATAGGCATCATATTTCTGTAAAATTGTAACAGCTTTTTCTTGATCATCGTAAACATTCAAAGGTACAATATTTTCATCAACAAGTTCTTTCACTTTAGTGTCATCCGGTGCTAGCAATACATCTCTTATATCCAATGAACCTATAAGCTTCCCTTTCTCGTCAACCACGTAAATGACGTTTAGTGTTTCTTTATATTTCCCAAATTTCCTTGTGTAATTTAAGACTTCTGCTATGTTCATATCGTCTTTAACAGCAAGAAAGTCGGGAGTCATTAATCGACCAATAGAACCTTCGGGGTATCCCAGTAATGTAATGGCTATTTTCTTTTCTTCGGGCGTTAATAACTCGAGATATTTTTGGAGTGCCGCTGCTGGGAATTCTTCAAATAGAGCCGTACGGTCATCAGGATCCATCTCATTTAAAATATTAGCAACCTCTTCATTACCAAGTGCTTTAATCAATTCCATCTGTGTATCTGTATCAAGATATTCGAAGGTATCAGTAGCAAGTTCACGTGTTAAAACTCTAAAAATAAGTACCCTTTCTTTTTCATCTAATTCAACTAACAATTCAGCAATGTCTGCAGGAGACCATTCTTGAAGGACATCTTTCAGAATGGAAAATTGACGATTTTCAATAAGACTTTTGATTTCTGGTTTTAGTAATGATACAAGCATAAAAGTCCCTCTTTATTTTGATGATGAAAGGTACCAAAGATCAAAAATGAATGAAAGAAAGAATCAATTAACTCTTAAACAGATCGATGAGTTGAGTTAATTTTTCCCTCAATTCTTTCCTATGACAAATTAAGTCTATAAATCCTTTTTCGAGCAGGAACTCAGCAGTTTGAAAACCAGGAGGAAGGTCTTTTCCGGTGGCTTGGCGAATCACTCTTGGACCAGCAAAACCGATTAAAGCCCCTGGTTCGGCAATATTAATATCACCGAGCATCCCGTAACTTGCAGTAGTTCCGCCAGTGGTGGGGTCAGTTAGAACAGATATATAAGGGACTTTTGCTTCTGATAGCCTTGTTAACATTCCACAGGTTTTGGCAAGTTGCATTAGCGAGAGAGCACCTTCCATCATCCTGGCTCCACCACTTCGTGAAATAATGATGAGAGGATATTTTGTTTTAATTGATTTATGGATCGCCCTGGCAATCTTTTCACCTACTACTGAACCCATACTTCCACCAATAAATGCAAAATCCATTATTGCAATGACAACATTGTGACCATTTATTTTACCAGTGCCCGTTCTAACTGCATCATATAAACCAGTCTGCTTAATTACATCTTTAATTCGCTTCTTATATTCCTTAGTATCCACAAAATTAAGTGGATCTGCAGACATCATTTTCTTATCCATCTCTCTAAAAGATTTTTCATCAAGTAAAATCTGAATATATTCAGCACTACCAATTCTAAAGTGATAATTACATTTTGGACAAGTATATGCATGTTGTTCTAATTGTTTTTTATGAATTATTTCATTGCATTTCTCACATTTAGTCCACATCCCATCAGGAATTTCTTTTTTTTGAGTTGAAGACTCAATATTACTTTTAGTTCTCTTGAACCAAGCCATTTCAAAAACTCCTATTTATTGAATAACTTCACCTTGAACAGTTAAATATACAACTGGATTATCAAAGTCATTAGAAAAAATTTTAATCGTTCTTGTTATCAATCCACTAAGATTTGTAGAATCAAACAAAATCTTAAGCTCATTTGAAGATCCAGGTTGAATTTTCCGCGATTTTGGGATTGCTTCAATACAATTGCAATTTGAAATGACTTCCCCAATTATCAACGCATCATTACCAACGTTTTTAACTGAAATTATCGCTGAGTAAACTTCACCTTCTTTAATCTTTCCAAAATCATGAAAATATTTTTCCAATAGAATAATAGATTTTCGATTACTTAAATTATTTTTATAATCTATGTAAACGTATGCACGAATTTGTAAAACCGTTAATGGATTATAAATATCATTTGTTTTTATATAAATTTTATTAATTTGCTGACCTTGCCTTCCATGAGAATCAAATTTTACTTTTAGATAACCTGTATCACCTTTTGCATATTCCCTTTTTGTGAGAAGTCCTGCTGAACACCCACAAGAAGCAGATATGTCAAAAATTTTTAATGTATCTTCACCAACATTTACAAATGGAAAAATGTATTCCACAATTTCGCCCTGTCTAATACTTCCAAAATCATGTTCTTTCTCAAAAAACTTCATTATTGGATCAACAAATTGAGCTAATGTTGTTGATGTTGATAATACTAAAAAAGTTATTAGAGATAGTAGCTTTTTCCAAATCATGACAAATGCATTAAAATAATACAAATATATTTGAAGTTAATTAAAATTACCACGCTGAGACTTAAAAACATTAAATGCTTTTTATAAAAGGAAGGCTTTCTATTCTAGCCCGAAGATTAAAAGATATTGACGTTTAAGCTCTTTTAACGTTTGAATAGTTTTATTCCAATTTGACTATAATACTTTCAACTTTGAAGCGATCTCTGATTTTAATCTGTTCAACACTTGCCGCTTCTTTTGAATTAAAATTACCGACAAGCACAGCAAACAAAATTTTTCCACCAACGTTCTTTTGAATAATTCTAGTCGAGTAACCAAAGAATTGATTCGCAAAATTTTTTGCAGATTCCATACTCGAAAATGCGCCAACTTGAATAGAGAACCTATCAATAGAATTGACTTCAGTTTGATCTATTGTAGTAAGATATCTTTGTTTGTTTTCAGTTAACGTAGTGTCAGGGTTTTTTACATTGGATTTGATAGATAAATCTTTTGTAATTCGCTTTATATAAGATAAATATTCAGACTCTGGAAAAGATTCAAATAGTATTCGAGCGTATTTATCGGATTCGTTAAATTCACCACGTGCATAATGAAACAAGTACATCCTGTAAACTGCATCGTCCTTCCACTCAGATTCAACACTTGAATGAATTACATCTCGATAAAGTTTTGCTGCTTCATCCGCATCTTTCGTTAAAAGAGCCTTCAAATACTTTAAATTGATTGAATTTAAATTACCCTTTTCGGCACTCATAATAAGTATATTCGCTCTGTCAACATCACCTGATTCAATTTCACGAACTAGTTGAGAAATATCAATCTCTTGAGAGGGTAAAAATTCACAAAAAATAAGAAAGGCAAAAAATAAAATTTTAAACTTCAGCATATTTTGTAATTCTATTGGACCTTTCTAATTTTTCAGCCTTTTCAGCAAAAAGTGTTGCTGAGTTTGCCCGAATAATCTTTGCTACGCAGTAGTCACCAATTTCTAAATCCTCTTTGGGTAAAATAACTATTTTATTAGTGTCTGTTCTACCCATGTAAAAATCTTTTGACTTTTTACTAAAACCTTCTATTAAAACTTCTACTACTTTCCCAATTAAGTCTTGATTTATTTCGTAAGAAATTTTTTGCTGAAGTTCGATTATCTCATTGAGTCGTTGTGTTTTAACTTCGTCGGGTATATCATCACCCATTTCAAAGGCTTTTGTTCTTTCACGTGGAGAGTATTTGAACATAAAAGCACCATCAAATCTAACTTTACGCAGAATTTCCAAAGTCATTTGATGGTCTTCTTCTGTTTCTGTAGGAAATCCAGCTATTATATCTGTTGAAAAACTAACGCCGGGAATTATTTTTCTAGCTGTTTCCACTCTTTCTAAATAGTGTTCAACAGTATAAGTTCTATTCATTAATTCTAAAATTCTATTTGAACCAGATTGTATTGGTAAATGAATGTAATTACAGATATTCTCATATTCAGCTATTGTATGAATCAATTTATCTGAAAAATCTTGTGGATGAGATGTTATAAACCTTACACGCATTGTTGGGTCTACTTTTGCAACCGCGGCAAGCAAGTCAGCAAAATCATATTCGCCATCTCGATAGGAATTTACATTCTGACCGAGAAGATTTACCTCCTTGAAACCACGTCGAGTCAATTCTTTTACTTCATCAACAATACTCATTAATGGGCGGCTTCGCTCTCTACCACGTGTAAATGGAACAACACAAAAAGTACAGAATTTGTCGCAACCGCGCATTACCGCGATCCACGCAGAAATGCCATCTTCACGGTAAGGTTCTATATCATCGTATGTTTCCGTTTTACTTAGCCTAACTGCAATCCCTTTTTCACCAACTAAAGCAGTATCAATTAGTTCAGGTAAACGCCTGTACTCATCAGGACCAGCAACTAAATCGACAACCTGCTCTTCTTCAATTAGTTGTTTTCTAAGCCTTTCGGCCATACACCCTAATATCCCGACAACAAGATCAGGATTATGTTTTTTTATGGTACGAAATGCTCCAAGTCTACCGTAAATCCTCTCTTCCGCGTGTTCTCTAATTGCACAAGTATTAATGAGAATAACGTCAGCTAACTCTGCATTTTCTGTAAATGAATAACCGGAACGGGAAAGTATTCCTTTTACGATTTCTGTATCAGCCACATTCATCTGGCATCCATATGTCTCAATATAAACTCGCTGCTTATTCATAATAATAAACGACCAAATTTTTGTTATAATTATTATTAATAGTTGCTAACAAATTTAATTTTTTAATACCTTATTGACAATGAACTGATTAGTAGTTTTTGTTGTCATTCCTCAGGGAAAAAATTTCAGAACGTCGAGCTAGATTTCCATTTATTTTTAAGTCTATTCAAGCTAAAAGTTAAAGTTA
>CAKZPH010000016.1 GCA_937138605.1 uncultured Ignavibacteriales bacterium | reverse complement strand
AGCAATAAACAGGTGCCTCAAATATGCCCTTGAAAAATTTTTACAAGTATAACAATCACAAGTTTCTTCAACAGGATCTGGATCATCTTTAAATTGATTATTTCGAATTGAAATTATGCCTTGATTCGTAAAAAGATAAGCGTTGCGTCCATTTCTTGTAGGCATTACGCAATCAAACATATCAACTCCCCTTTCAATTGCCTCTAAAAGATTCTCTGGCCTACCTACTCCCATCAAATATCTCGGTTTATTATGTGGTAAAAAATCGGTAGTAAAATCGGTTATCTCATACATTTCATCAGTAGACTCCCCAACAGCAAGTCCACCAATTGCAAATCCATCAAAATCTAATTGGATTAAATCATCCGCCGAAGTTTTTCTCAAATCCTTAAATACACTACCTTGAACAATCCCAAATAAAAATTGATTATATCCGTAATAACTCTCTGAGTTCTTAAAAAAATTAAAACATCTTTTTGCCCATTTAGAAGTTAATTCGACAGATTTTTTGACATAAGAGTAATCAGCAGGATAACCAACACATTCATCTAAAGCCATCATTATATCAGCACCAATCAAACGTTGAATATCAATCACTTTCTCGGGAGTGAAAAAATGCATAGAACCATCAATGTGAGATTTAAACTCAACACCTTCTTCTCGAATTTTTCTCAAGTCAGAAAGACTATAGATTTGAAAGCCACCGCTATCAGTTAAAATTGGTTTTTGCCAGTTGATAAATTTATGAAGCCCACCAAATTTATAAAGTATGTCTGTTCCCGGTCTTAAGTATAAATGATAAGTATTTCCCAAAATGATTTGAGTACCTATTTCGTAAAGTTCACGGTGTTCAACTGCTTTTATTGTTCCTTGAGTTCCTACTGGCATAAAAACAGGAGTTTGGACATAACCATGGTCAACCTTAATTAAACCTGCTCTAGCTTTTGAATTCGGATCTTGATGTTCTAATTTAAAGAACATTATTCTTCCAATTTGGGTAATTCGACTAATTTAACAAGTTCCACTCGATTAGGTGAAGCTTTAATTATTGTTATCTTAAAGTTATCGATTATAAAATCCTCGCCTTCAAGGGGAATTTTCCCCAGTTTATTAATAATGTAACCACCTACTGTTTCATATCTGCCTTCGGGTATCAACAGTCCAAATTGCTCATTCACAAAATCAATTTCTGAGCGCCCACTGATTAAATATGAATTATCACCTAACTTTCGGCAAATATTTTCTTCCTCGTCAGTTTCATCTTTAATTTCACCAAGCAACTCTTCTATTAAATCTTCAGAGGTTACTAAGCCAGCTGTACCTCCATATTCATCAACTATTATTGCAATCGAATGACCTTCGCTTAAAAATTCTTTAAGAAGTTCTATACTTGGTTTTGTCTCGGGATAGAACGGAATCTCTTTCATTATATCTTGTATGGACTCGAATTCAGTAAAAAGAGCGTGGAGATATACAACGCCAAGAATTTTATCTATCGTTCCGTCATAAATTGGAATTTTCGAGTAGCCACTTTCAATAAACAATTTCAAAAGTTCATCTTTGTTCGTATTAATATCACAGGCTACAATTTCAGTACGTGGTCTCATTGCTTCGTAGACCTTTTGGTCTCCAAGTTCGATTGCACGGTCAATCATTCTTTTATCTTGTTGATCAACGCTTCCTGTCTCCACACTTTCTTTGAGCAAAATTTTAATGTCTTCTTTTTCAAGAATTTGTGGAAGGTCAAATTTTATATCGAACTTTTCTAATATTGATTTAGAAATCCATTCCAAAATTTTTACAAGTGGATAGAGGATTATTTTTATCAAACGAAATGGATATGAGAAATATAATATAGCAACATCAGCAGTTTCACGAGTTAATGCTTTAGGGATAATTTCGCCAAAAATTAAAAGAATAAGCGTAGTTATTAATAAAGTTGAAATTTCAGATAAATTTAGGGCCTGTTGAATATGTAGACCAAAAAAAGTAGCAAAAGTAATATTTGCGATGTTGTTTGCGACTAAAATAGTAACAAATACTTCTTCGGGATTTCGAATAATTTTTCGAGCAGCTTTCGCACCAAAAATATTTTTCTGAGCACGAATTTCGATTTTAACTTTGTTGGCAACTACAAAAGCAATTTCATTAGCTGAAAAGTACGCGGATGATAAAAGCGCAAATAAGATAATTACCAAATCCATAATTAGTAAACCTTCTCGAGGATTAATTCACCTATCGAAAAAACTTCTTTGACTGATTTTTTTTCTTTGCTGAAAAATAAAACAATGAATCCTTCAAAATTTTGGTTAGTTATATTTTCATGAATTTTCAATGCGTCAGTTTCTGCTTTTAATGTAAACTGTGTATTAACATTTGAATTAATACTCAAAGGAAATTTTTCAGAAAGTTCGACGTTGTTAAAAAAATATTTTGTTTTTTTACTTTTGCTTTGTGCAATAAAATTTAACGAGTCAACAGTCAAATCATAATTACTTACATTTTTGAATTCAAAGTTTAAAAAGACAAAAGATTTTGAGTTACCGTTAACCTTGGGCATTAAATCGATCCACATATGTTTTTCAATCACATTAATCTTAATGTATTTTTTCTCATCACATCCAGAAAAAAATAAGCACATTAGAAAAATTACAAAAAGCTTATGATTCCTTTTCATGAAAAAATTCTAAGATTTATTTTTTCTTTGTAAATAATTAGTATTGACGATAGCAGCCATAAAAAAATGTTTATTATTAGCGGTAGATCTGTGGTTAATATTTGCGTTGGATTTTCACCCATTTGTTTTTTATGTACTAGATAAAGATATCTGAAAATTCCGTATACAACAAAAGGTGTGGTAAAAATCAAATTTTCAGTATGAAATGTCTCGAGAGTTCTTTCAGAAACCGTGTATAATGCATATGAAATAACAGCACCTGCAGCAACGATAGTAGCCATTTGATCAGCAAATTCAATTGAATAATCATCAAGAACTTTCCTTGTCATGTTCGATCCATTTTCAAGTACAGCGAGTTCGCTTCTTCTTTTAGTAATCGCAAGGAATAGTGAAAGAAATAAAGTACATAAAATCAACCAGCTCGAAATGTGAACGTTTATTACCCATCCACCCGCGATAATTCGAATCATAAATCCAAAAGCAATTATAAAAATATCAATTAAAACAACTTGTTTCAGCTTAAAGCTGTAAAGCAAATTCACGACAAAATAAGTAATCAACGCAAGAATAAATTTTTCATTAAGTCCGTATACTGTGATAAGTAATAAGGCAAAAAGTACAAAAAGAATCAAAAGTGCTGATGAAGTGGAAATTCTACCTGAAGGTAAGGGTCTATTTTTCTTTACAGGATGATTTTTATCCTGTTCGATGTCAGCTATGTCGTTAATTATATAAACAATACTTGAAAGAAAACAAAAGGCAAAGAAAGCTTGAAGAGTAATTAAGCAGTAATTTTGTTCAAACAGATGAAATGAGAAAATTAAAGGTGCAAAAACGAAGCCGTTTTTAACCCAATGTTTGACTCGTATTAATACCAAAATATCATTTATCTTAAAAAACAACACTTTCTTCATAAACACCGTAAACTTTTTTCAATTCGTTAACCATTTCACCAAGTGTAACGTAGTGTCTTGCACAATCGATAATGTATGGCATCAGATTCTTTTCATCCACTGCAGCTTTATTCAATGCAACTAATTTTTCGTTGGCTATTTGATTATTTCTCTCTGCCCGAAGCTTTGCAAGTGATTCTCTTTGTTGCAATTCAACTTCCGGCGGAATGTACAAAATTGGTATTTCTAATTTCTCATCTGGTTCAATGTATTCATTAACTCCCACAATAATCCGTTTCATTTCATCAATCTCTTTTTGATAACGATAAGCGGCATTTGCAATTTCTTTTTGGAAAAATCCTGCTTCAATTGCAGGAATTACCCCACCCAGCTCATCAATTCGACGAAAATACTCATTTGCTTCCTGTTCCAATCTATTCGTTAATGCTTCAATATAGTAGCTTCCCCCTAGTGGATCTATTGTATTAATTACGTTAGTTTCAAAGGCAATAATTTGTTGTGTTCGCAGCGCAATTTTTACAGCTTTTTCGGATGGAAGTGCAAGTGTTTCATCCATCGAATTAGTATGAAGAGATTGTGTTCCGCCAAGCACTCCTGCTAAAGCTTCAAAGGCTGTTCTAATGATATTGTTTTCGGGTTGTTGAGCTGTTAAAGAGCAACCGGCAGTTTGTGTGTGAAATCTTAACCACCAAGACCTTGGATTTTTTGCCTTATAAACATCTCGCATTCGTTTTGCATAAATTCTTCTTGCAGCACGAAACTTTGCAATCTCTTCAAAAAAGTCGATATGCGAATTGAAAAAGAATGAAAGTCGCGGAGCAAATTCATCTACATCTAATCCACGTTCAATACAAGCTTCGATGTAAGCAAAACCATCAGCAAGGGTAAAAGCTAATTCTTGAGCAGCAGTGGAACCAGCTTCCCGGATGTGATATCCACTTATCGAAATAGGATTCCATAACGGGACTTCATCTTTTGTAAACTCAATCATATCAACAATAATTTTCATGGAAGGTCTAGGTGGAAATATATATTCCTTTTGTGCAATATATTCCTTAAGAATGTCATTCTGTAACGTACCACGTAAATTTTTCCAGTTTACTCCTTGTTTTTCTGCAACAACTAAATAAAAAGCAAAAATCATTGCAGCTGGAGAGTTGATCGTCATTGATGTAGAAACTTGATCAAGTCGAATTCCATCAAAAAGTTTTTCCATATCAACAAGAGAAGAAACAGAAACACCGCATTTGCCCACTTCACCTTCAGAAAATTCGGCATCAGCATCCCAGCCCATTAGAGTTGGTAAATCGAAAGCAACGGAAAGTCCAGTTTGACCATGTTCAAGTAGATATTTAAATCTTTTATTCGTGTCTTCAGGAGTACCGAATCCCGCAAACTGCCTCATTGTCCAGAGTTTTCCACGATACATGTTTTTATGAATTCCCCTTGTAAAAGGGAATTCACCGGGAAAACCTAAATCTCTTTCATAATCAAATCCTTCAATATCAATGGGAGTGTATAAAATTTCCACTTTGTTGCCACTAATGGAATCAAATGACATATCATTGCTCGGTAGTGATTCGGCTTCTGCCTTCCACTTACTGAATTTATCTTTAAAGTTATGGCTATCCATTTTTTTACCCTCACTTTTATTCTTTTGTGATGCTTCTCCCAAATCGTTTATCCAATTCATCCAGTGTTAGTTTTATGAACACCGGTCGCCCATGCGGACAGACGTAGGGAACTTTTGTTGCAAATAAATTATCTATAAGTGATAACATCTCCTTTTCAGTTAATTGGTCTCCTGCTTTAATTGCACTTTTACACGCAAACGACTTTGCAAGATTATCTTTTTGAGAAGTTAAATTAGAATTAGCATATTCTCTGTAAAGTTCAAGTATCTCAAGTAATGTTGCTTTTTCCCTTCCTACCTTTACGTCTTGTGGAATTCCTTCTATAACAATTGTTGATCTTCCAAATGGTTTTAGATCGAATCCCAACTTGAAAAGATAGTCTTTCAATTCCATTACCAGTTCAAAATCGGGTTTTGAAAGTTCTAACGTGTGAGGAAATAAGAGCTGTTGGGAAAAGGGGAATGAATTTTCCATTAATTGAATTGCTTTTTCATACAATATCCTTTCGTGAGCGACATGCTGATCTATAATCATTAAACCATTCTTAATTGGAGTTAGGATGTATTTATTGTGCAACTGCCAAACCTGCCTGACGATGGTATCTGTTTTTTCATTCGATAAATACTTATTAGAAACACTTAAAATTTGCTTAGTCGCTTCTATAATCTCATCATTAAAATTTAATTCAAT
>CAKZPH010000015.1 GCA_937138605.1 uncultured Ignavibacteriales bacterium | reverse complement strand
AATTTTGTAAATGGTATGAAAAAATTTGACCTTGCACTAGCTTATACTTGGGAATATGATGAAGATTTTGTTTTAAGAGTAAAAGAATTGTTAAGTACAACAAATCTTACCACGTTATTAATTTCTTATCATAACCTGGAAGAAGTTGTAGAAAACTTTTGTAAAGGATTATACGAAATAAGATTTTTTCTTGACCGTGCATCAGACGTGGAAGAAGATTTTGAAGTCCTTGCTCGATTAATGGAAGAAAAAAAAGTTTTCATTTTTAACAAATATTCCTTTGCAAAACTTGCAAATGATAAAGCTACGATGCATCTGGAATTTATCACTCATGGTATTAACACTCCATATACGATTATTATTTCTCCATATCGTGAGAAAGAAAACATCGAACTGAACCTCGAACAGCTAGCAAAATTAGGAAGACCTTTCATAATCAAACCGGCAAATACAACAGGAGGTGGAATTGGTGTAGTTAAAGGCGCTGAAACTCTTGCTGATGTGCTAAAGGCTCGCAAAGATTTGGAAAACGATAAATATCTTCTTCAACAGAAAATTTTGCCTGTTGAAAAAGATGGTAAGAGATTCTGGTTTAGATGCTTTTATGCTTTCGAAAAAATTATAAATTGCTGGTGGAACGATTTAACTCACGTTTACGAGATTTTAACTATTGAAGAAAAAAATTATTACAACCTTTCTGAGACAGATAAAATAGTTCTAAAAATCCATGAAATAACAAAATTAGATTTCTTTTCTACAGAAATTGCTTTGACGCATGAGAACAAATTCGTTGTAATTGATTATGTGAATGATCAATGTGATATGAGATTCAAATCGAAACATCCAGATGGAGTGCCTGACGAAGTAGTTGATAAAATAATTAATGCTTTAGGAGATTTTATAACGAAAAGAGTTAATTGCTAATAAAATTCATTTTCATTAAGTGTTTCAATCAGTCGTAAATAGCTCTCGTATCTTTCTGGTGGAATAATGTATTTTTCAACGGCTTCCTTAACTTTACAATCCGGCTCATGCGTATGAGTACATCGATTGAACTTGCAATCCTTTGCAACGATTTTTATTTCCTTAAAGTAGTGGGAAATATCTTCGCGTGTTAAACCAAAAGGCTCAATTTCTCTTAAACCCGGTGTGTCTATAACAAAAGTATCATCGTCAAGTTCAAACATTCTTGCTGTTACAGTAATATGTTTGCCTTTTTGCCAGGCTCTACTTATTTCGCCAACTTTTTGATTTATTCGTGAGCCCAATTGATTCATAATTGATGATTTGCCAACACCCGAATGCCCGATGAAAACGGATGTTTTTCCTTTTATTAATTCTTTTATTTCATCAATTCCCTCGCCAGTTATTGTAGAAGTTTTTTTGACTTTATACCCTAAAGCAGTATACAATTCATACCAGTAAAGTTCTTTTTTCTTTTTGTAAAGATCAATCTTATTGATGATTATAATTGGAGTTGTTTCACAGCTTTCAGCAGTAACAAGCATTCTATCGAGAGCACGGTTGTTAAATTTTGGTTTATCAATTGAATTCACTATAAAAGTATAATCAATATTTGCAGCAATTATCTGTTCAAATCTTTTCCCTTTTTCTGAAATACCTTTTATATATGGAGCCTTTCTAGATAAGTAATTATGTCTTTCCGGCAGTTTTTCTATTACACCCGTTCCATCATCCATTAATTCAAAATCAACATAATCGCCCACAACAACCAAATCAGTATAAATTAATTTATCCTTCTTCCATTCCACTTCCAGTTTTAATTTTCCTCTTAGAACACATCTATACTCCTTCCCATCACACAAGACGTAATAGTCCTTACTTTCTATTCTGCTTACTCTTCCTTTCATATTTTACTAAGATAACAAAACAAGAATAGATTATGAATTTTTTTGAGTTAAGTTATATTAAGTTAACCAAGAGATCAACCGGTGAGAAATTTGGTCTAGGCTTGTAATAAATCTAACTTACGTTTATCATCATATTTATCTCATCAAAACTTATTTTAACTTATTTTATTGCAAAAACATTCATGTTTTGATTAGAAAATACTAGAGTTGCTGGCATTCTGATAAATTCCTTAAGAATTGAAAACTTAGACACTTTTTCAACTAAAACTTGAGAATTTTGTTTTTCTCTTTTTATTAGAATTCTAAAAGGATTTAAAAAACCCTTCATAATTTTTATTTCCTTAAAATTCTGAAGTCTTAATAACCTTTCAATACTGGATGGTGAATAATGAAACAAATGATATGGCAAACTCCAACCATTCCAATTCTCTTTATTTAAAAAACGGTCAAGACTCATCACATTTGGTAAACTTAACCAAAGTAATCCACCATCACATAATAAATTTTTTACTTTATCTAATATCTTTAATGGATTCTCGAGGTGCTCAAAAGAATGATAAAAGACAATCATATCATATTTATTCTCGGTTTTATAGTCCAACAAAGTACCGTTAAACAAATTTAATTCGAAATTCTCTAAAGCAACTTTACAGGCATAGGAAGAGACTTCTACTCCATCGGCATCAAATCCAAGATCTCGGAAGGCTTTTACCATTAGTCCAATTCCTGCACCAACATCTAAAATTTTATCAGGTTTGAAATAATGATAGGATAACAAATCAATATAGTAGCGTAAAGTATCTTTCACTTGTTTCACTTCATAATTCAAATCATATAAATAATCATCAAAATATTTTTGATCATAAAATCTCGATAAATCAGAAGATAAATTTTCTCTATCTAAAAATATGACACCGCAGGACTTACATTTAAAGAGGCGATAAATTTTAATGGTTTTATACAATTTAATGTGGTAAGAACTACAAACGTAACAATTCATCTTATTCAGAGTTGAAAACTTTCTGGAATAGAAAATCAATTAGTTTCTAAGTCTCTTAATCCCTGTACAAATTCTTCAGCAATTCTAACGTCATGAGAACTTCCGATAAAAATTGGAACTCTTTGATGAAGTTCTTTAGGTACTATATCAAGTATTCGCTGATAACCATCAGATGCTCTTCCACCCGCCTGTTCTACAATAAAAGCAAGAGGATTACATTCATACATTAATCTCAATTTTCCATTTGGATTTTTTTTATCTGCCGGATACATAAAAATTCCACCATAGATCAAATTTCTATGAAAATCTGCGACGAGTGAACCTACATATCTTCCTGAATAGGGTCTACCAGTTTCTTTATCATGTTGCTGTAAATATTTTATATACTTTTTCAATCCATCATCCCAATAGAGATAATTGCCTTCATTAATTGAGTAAATTTTCCCCTTTACAGGAATTCGAATGTTGTCATGACTTAATAAAAATTCTCCTACAGCAGGATCAAGAGTAAATCCATAAACACCGTTTCCTGTTGTGTAGACTAAAACAGTACTTGATCCATAGACTATGTATCCTGCGGCAACTTGCTCAGAACCTTTCTGTAGACAATCTTCCATAGTACCAGGACCATTTCCTTTGCTCTTACGTCTATAAATAGAGAAAATTGTACCAATACTTATATTTACATCAATATTTGATGAACCATCTAAAGGATCAAACAACAAAACATACTTTCCAATCTTATTTTCTTTTGGAATATGAATTAAATTTTCTTCTTCTTCCGATGCCATCACGCAAAGAT
Organism: uncultured Ignavibacteriales bacterium; assembly: GCA_937138605.1. Lineage (GTDB taxonomy): Bacteria > Bacteroidota > Ignavibacteria > Ch128b > Ch128b > CAKZPH01. The sequence goes on along the minus strand of CAKZPH010000015.1, from coordinate 4,686 downwards.
GCCCACCATGGTTCATACTGTTGATTAATACTTCATGAGCGAAAACATCCAGCTTTTTAACCTCCTCACCGTGAATATTTTTATCGCCGGTAAATCCTAAAATATCAACGAGTCCTGCTTTATTTACTTCAAGCGAAATTATTTTAGCCGCAAGAGCAAGATCTGAGAGCAAATTAGAAAGCTCTCCCGTTGCTTCAGGATACTTTCTTTCATTCTCGATAATATGTCGTTCTAATGTCATAAATTTCTTTGGTGACATTTTATTCCTCCCTTTTTATTTGTTGCCCTTAAAGAATTTGATAGAATTGAATTTAGTTTTAATCCAGGTTCCACATATCATATTTAATAAATTTATTATTAAAATGCATTCATTTCTCTGTAAGATAATTTGAGCGTAAAAAGACACCTGGTGAAAACTAAATTGTTGAAACAGGATCAATATCTACTAAAATTCTTACACCAGAAATTTTTTTTACTTTTGCTTGGAAGTCTTGTAATGCTTTATCAATAACTCTATGAAGATACTGCCCATGGGGGTCTAACATTCTTTTACTCTTAAGTATTATATGCCACCGATATTTTCCTAGTAGTTTTGATATGTAAGCAGGCGCAGGACCAAGAACTTCCATATAATTTTTGTCATACTTTAGGAATTTAAAAAATTCCTGTGCACTTCTTTTTACGTAATTCAAATTGGGACTTTTAAATTCAATCAACGCAAGACGATAAAATGGCGGATATTTAACTTTTTCTCGCTGGATAATTTCATGATGGTAAAATCCACAATAGTCATGATTTTGTACGTGTTCCAGTACATAATGGTCTGGTCGATATGTTTGAATTGCCACTTCACCTTTCATCTTACTTCTTCCAGCCCTGCCTGAGACTTGCATTAAAAGTTGAAATGTTTTTTCAGACGAACGAAAATCCGGAATAAGCATATTAGACTCAGCGGAAATCACCCCCACCAAAGTAACATCCGGAAAATCAAGCCCCTTTGCAACCATTTGCGTACCAAGCAAAACGTTGTATTTTCCTTCACTAAAATCATTAAGAAATTTGCTATACGAATATTTTCTCTGAGTTGTATCAAGATCCATTCTTCCAATTTTTGCATTTGAAATAATCTGCTCGAGTTCATCCTCTACACGTTGAGTTCCAATTCCACGATATCTAATTTCTGTACTTCCACAAGCTGGACAAACTGAACATTCCTTTTTCGAAAAACCACAATAATGACATAGATACTCTTTTTTTACTAAATGATAGGTTAAAGTGACAGAACAATTTTTGCATTGTTCAGTGTATCCACAATCAGGACACATCACATACGTAGCAAAACCTCTTCGATTCTGAAGAATTATCACTTTTTCATTTTTGTTAAGACGATCTTTTATTTTATCGATTAATTTTTGAGAGAATGATCCAATTAACTGACCATCTTCTTTTTCTTTTTTTAAGTCTATTATGTTTACTTTTGGTAATGAAGCTCCATCGATACGATTCTTAAGCTCAATTAAAGTATACTTTCCCTGTAACGCAAAATAATAACTCTCTAAAGATGGTGTAGCAGAGCCAAGAACTGCTACTGCATTTTCAAACTTTGCTCGAATTAAAGCTACATCTTTCGCATTGTAAAATGGTGAATTATCCTGTTGCTTATAAGAAGAATCATGTTCTTCATCAACAATTACAAGTCCAATATTCTTAATTGGTGCAAAAACAGCCGATCGCGGACCAATTACTATTCTATATTCCTGTTTGACGATTGAACGCCATTCATCAAATCTTTCCCCGAGCGACAATCGACTATGAAGAACTCCTACTAAATCACCAAAACGATTTTTAATTCGACGAATAATCTGTGGAGTCAATGAAATTTCTGGTACTAAGTAAATTACGTTCTTACCGTTATTAAGTACTTTTTCAATTAGTTCGAGATAAACTTGCGTTTTACCACTAGCAGTAACGCCATGAACAAGGTAAATATGAAATTCTTCTTTATTAATTGATTCAGAAACAATTTCTATTGCCCTTTTTTGCTCTTCAGTTAATTGAATATCTTTTATTTTCTCTTGATATAACTCAACATATTCACGTTTAACTTCAACTTCGGTAATTTTTATGAGTTTTTTCTTTTGTAAAGCTTTCAAAATTTGTGGAGTGGTATTTACTCTTGCCTTTAATTCTTTTAACCACATCTTTTTTTCTTTTTGAGAAAACAGAGCAAGTAAAACATCTAACTGTTTTTTAGACCTTTTTTCTAATTGGAAAATTGCATCTTGAAATTCACTAAACTCTATAGGTACAAGTTCAATTAACTTTTCTTTTTTAATTCCTACGATAGGTTTTTTCTTTTCAAGAAAAATTGAAGCCAAACCCATGGATTCAAGTTTGTTCAGGTAATAATTCAAATTAGCTGAAAGATTTTCTTTTTTTAATTTTTTCTGAAGTTCTTTATAAGTGTGTTCTTTTTTTTCTGAAAGTATTTGTAGAAGCCTGATATAATTTTTTCTTCGTACTTCAGAGTTTTTAATTTCTTCGAACAAATACTCTGGATCGACCTGAACAATTTTCTGAGATTCGACGTCACTTCCATAAGGCACTGCGGCTTCCAGCACTTCTCCTAACGAAGCAAAGTAATAATCAGCTACCCATTGAGCGAATCGCAGATAATTTTCGTCAAAAAACGGAATAGAATCTATGATGTCTTCAATTGGCTTTATTTCTTTATCAAATGATTCTATTTCTTCAAAGGTGTTGATAATGTAACCTGTCGTAACTCTATTCCCAACTGGAGCTACAGCTCGCACCCCTACTTTTGCTTGATCTTGTAATTCATCTGGAACAGAATAATAAAAGCTACGAACTGTGGGAATTGGAAAAACAATTTCGACAAATTTTGTGTTTACTTTTTTTGAATCTAAATTTTTTTTGCGCATTATATTAATTATCAAGAATAGCTTTCACAACGGAGGAATAGTCTAAGTCCCCATAACCTTTTTGTATTGCCTTCTCTGCAATTTCCATAAAGTATTTTAAGTGATCGGAATTCAAATTTAGGTTTTTCGATAGCTCGTTTATTAAACGGACATCTTTTAGCAGATGTTTTGTTGGGAAATTTGCTTTTGTAAAGTCGTCCGAATGAATCAGTGGTAGTTTATTATCAAACATCTTAGCGAATAATGCACTTTTTCTGAGAATTTCCATAAAAATGTCGAGATCAATTTTTGCCCTTTTTATAATCCCATAACTGAGAGAAAATGTAATGATGTGTGAAGCTACAAAATTATTTAATGCTAATTTCAAAGCAGCGGCTTTACCAAGTTCCCCGATGAAATAAATATCTTTACTAAATGATGAAAAAATAAATTTATATTTTGTAATTAAGTTCTCATCTCCCGCGCACATAACGATCAATTCACCATTTAGAATTTGGGGGACGCTACCAAGTACAGGTGCTTCAAAATATTCTGCACCATGATTCGTAAATAAATATTGCAGTTCAATCGATTCATCTGGTAGTATTGTACCCATTTGTATAACAGTTTTATCTGCAAGTAATTTGATTAGATTTTCAGAGAATAAAACTGATTTTATCGCATCATAATCGGATAGAAGAAGAAGTAACAAATTTGAGTTTTCTAAAGCAAATTGGGCCGAGTCAGTGATATAAACTTTAAATTCTTTTAATTCTTCAATTTTTTTCAAAGTCCTATTAAAGGCAATAACATCAAATGAGTTTTCCTTTAACTTTCTAGCAATGGCACCTCCCATTAGCCCTGCACCAATAACAGCAATTTTCATGTTTCTCCTCATAATTAAAATTTTATCGAAATATTTCTGAGTTAAGATTTTATAAATTTAATATGAACAAGTGTATAATAAACATACAATTCTTCAGGTGCTTCAGGATCAGATAACTTAAATTCTTTTACAATAGTGTCTCTTACTGTTTTTGCATAATCAAATTTTTTATTAATGAATATTTGAAATTTTGGATGTGATAATGAAAGCTTATCTATCGTTAGTGTATCTTCGTTTAAGGTACATTCAAACTCAGTCAAAGCCATATCATCAAGAATACGTGATGTTGCTTTCATGTATATCTGATCATCGGTGATTTTATATTTGCCTCTTAAAGGTGCTGGATCTCCCGGAACCCCAAACGTAAAATTTAAATCTCTATCTAAACTAAAATACGGACCTTGAATGCTTGCATAGGTTCCAATTACACTTTTTGATTTACAACCACTTATAATCAAGAAAATCACAAGAAAAATTCTATATACTAACTTCATATTAACAAGTAATTATTTTTTTTTGGATCAAATTTAATAAATAAAAGAGTAAGGATAGACGTGATTTATCATATTTAATGCACTGTAACTATCCATGAAGCTTCACTAAAATCTTAAAATTGATTATTAAAAATACTTAACAGGCTTTAGACCCTGATATCCAAACAAAAAATTTCATTACAAGCTAAAAATATTTTTTAACGTAAAAAGATCATCTTTTTGGTTTCCGAAAATTCACCCGAACTCATTTTGCAAAAATAAACGCCCGAGGGACATTCCTTAGCATTCCATTCAATCCTGTAGGTTCCGGGTTTTGTAAATTCGTTTATAAGCGTTTCCATTTTTTCACCAATTGCATTAAATATTGAAATAGAAACAAATGAGC
>CAKZPH010000014.1 GCA_937138605.1 uncultured Ignavibacteriales bacterium | reverse complement strand
GATGGAAGATATGGTGTACCCATAAGAGAACTAATCACCGATAAATTCCCTCCCAAAACAATTCCTTTTGATGCACCTTTAATTAAACACGAAATTCTTTCAACTTCTGGATTTTTAATTTTACCAAATGGCTTGTTACTCGTTACCATTCGCCAGAAAACTTCTTCAGTAAATTTATCAACTTCACCAGAAAAGTCAACCGCAACCATTGGTCCTGCAAAAGTAATCAGTCCTGTTTTTTTAAAGATAGCAAGTTGAAGAGCTGTGATATCGCTATAACCGACAAAAATTTTTGGATTTTTTCTAATCAAATTAAAATTGATCTTATCAAGTAGTCTAATTGTTCCAAATCCACCACGAAGGCAAAAGATGGCTTTCACATTCTTGTTTGTAAACATATCATGTAAATCTTCTACCCTCTCCTCATCAGTTCCTGCAAGATATCCTCGAACCCTTCCGACATTTTTACCAATTAAGACTCGATAACCCAAGCTTTCAAGATATCTTATTCCCGCTTCTATCTTTTCTGGATCATCAGGAGTTGATGCCGGCGAAATAACTCCTATTAAATCGCCCTTTTTTAAAAATTTAGGTTTTATTGTCTTCATATCGCTTACTAATTAATGTTAGTTTTTAACCCTAGTGAGAAATAATTAATACTAAAATCGGTAAAATTTGACCTTTGATAGGTGAATATGCCAGTAATTTTTTTGTAAAAATTATAATAAACCTGCAAAGAATAATTGGAGAACTGTGTTTGATAATGGTTGAAAAAAATTAGCAAATCTGGATTGAAATAATTCTTTCTTGAACCAATTGTAAAACTTGTTTTTAAAGTAAGGTAGTAAATCGGTGTATAATACGTTATCACTTCAAGAGCTAAATATTTTTGTTTATCCGTAAAATAAATCCCGGATAATATTGAAGAAATAAGAAACTTATAATGAGGGTAATAATCATTTCGAAGATAAATTTGGTGAGAAGATGTTTTAATGGATTTAGTTTGATTAAAATTTACGTAACCTAATCCATAGTAAAACGGATAAGAGCCAAGTAAAAGCTCGGGTGAAAAGAGTAATCCCTTTTCTAATATCGGTTTAGTATTAGATTGATCTGAATAATCTCCATTAACTTTTAAGACGCTTAATTTCAAACGCAGGTCAGGTCTCCAATAAATAAGATTTCCTAACAAATTACTTTGATGGTAATTCCAGAAAGGATCCTCTACTTTGATGAACTCATATCCCAAAGTAAAGAAAAATTTAGATCTGTATGCTAAACTCAGGTAAGTTGAGAAGATATTTGAATTAACTTGGCTTGAATACTCCCCTCGAGTAAAAAATACAGAAGGTTGAATTGTCCAGCTACTTTGACCTATGATAAAAGATTGAGTAATTAAAATGAAAGCTAAGAACTTATTTAACAAGATTTAATCCTTCCAATGCTGATTTATCTTTAGGGCTGACCATTAAAGCTCGAATAAATTTCTCTTTTGCTTCAGATTTTTTATTCAAATAAAAATAAGTCCAACCAAGATATAGATTTGCCTCATAGTCACTTGTAAATGATTCCAAAACTTTTGAAAGAAAATTTTCTGCTTTAGAGTATTCTCTTCTGTTAAAATAAATCTGGCCTAATCGTAGATTTGCCGTATAATTTTTTGGGTCAATATTTAGAATTTTAATGTAAATTTTCTCCACATCATTCCATTTTTCTTTAGCAGCTAAAGGTAATGTCAATCCTAACATGGGTTCTATTGAATTATTATTCGTTAATTCGATTGCCTTTTGGTAATATGAAATCGACTTATCGTAATCTTTGTTTAAATAATAAAGATAACCTAATCTTAAATTAATGAGATAATCTTTTCCAAATTTGTTATATACTTTTGTCAATTCACTGATCGCTGAGGAGTAATCGCCTTCATATGCTAACTCCAAGGACTTGTGAAAAGCACTAACACGCTCTTCTCCTTCCTGGGAAAATACTTTAGTTGTAAAAATTATTGTACTTAACAATAGTATAATAATACTTGTAAGATAAATTATTTTTTTCATAGTTATTCCTCCAGGATAAATCTAAACTCAATCTTTTTATTTTCCAAATAATAAGAATACGATTTCAATTTTCCATCACTGGTGATAACTGTTTCATAATTATGTGTATCCCTTACAAAATTAAACAAACCTTTGCCATAAAATGTTATCTTATTCTTGATTATAATTGATGAACCGTCAGAGCTTTCTTCTAAATTGAATGTTCCTTTAGCTTTAAAAGGATTTGAAATCAAAATCAAAAAGTCACTGAGTATCATAACCAGCTTTCCAGCCACAAGAGAGATTTGATATTCATCCTCCCATAGAACATTTTTTTGCCTGACAAATGGCACCTGAATAGATGCAAGATAAAAATGATATAATGCATCCCTTTTTTTACCAATATAACTGGTAAAATAAAATACTTCGCCATCATTAAAGAAATTTGCTATCGATCCTGAAGATGATTGTATGTATGGAACATTATATGGATCTACTAAAATTTCCCACGTTTCGGTTTTAATAAGATCATTGTAGTTAAAACTGACTTTAAAGCTATCGCCGTATTCAAAATTGAAAGCATCCTTAAGTTCTCGATTTATTTCGATGTTCTGAACTCTATCATCCTTAGCTGGAAAATCAGCTGTATGTAAAACTAAAGTATTCTCTATTCTTCTTAAGTAATGGCCAAAAGGAAATTTTAAAGTACTTCCACCTATTTTATCGTTCTTTTGAAATTGGAAATGAAGATGTGGAGTGGATGATCTCCCGGAATTTCCACAATATCCGATAACATCTCCTTTAAGTACGATATCACCTTCTTTTACTTTGATAGACCCTTTTCGTAAATGAGATAAAGCTGAAAACAATCCATCACCATGATCAATTACAATCGAATTGCCCCAATTTTGTTTAATATTTACTTGTCCAATTGGATTATCATCAACACTATCAATTACTCTAACAACCTTTCCTTTGTATGGCGCTATTACAGGTAAATTATAACAATGATAATCTTCAACTTTGTTACCTGAACCTGTAAACTTATTATTTTCTTCATCAAAAACTTCGAAGTCAAATGCGTACTTCCAATCTTCTTTATGAGTGTATTCACCCTCAATCCCTTGTGTAACCACCCACTCACCATTGAATGGCAAACTTACGTTCAAAAGTTTATATCGTTCAAATCTTGATATTCTATTTCTATGATAATAATAATTTTCTTCAGGCGAACCCGGTTTAAAGTACAAAAGCACTACTTCACCTGCAAAATCTCTGAATTTTAATGAATAAATAAGAGTTAAAACAACAATATTGAATGGCAAAACTAGAACACTTAAACCAAGTTTTGAGAAAATTGAATTTAATGTTAACGTAACAATAAAAACAAGTATTACTCCCAAAGCACTGATCAACAATGATTTATTTGAAGGAAGAATTAATGAACCTCCAAGAGCAATAGATGTGATTATAGAATTTAAAATGAACAATAATGTTATCTCGTAAGCAAGAGTGATATTAAAAATTTGAATGGTTAAAAGAGCAAACAAATAGCCGAATACAGAAAGAATTGCCATCACTCTAGAAAATAAAAGTATTGCTATAAAAATGATAACGCCCGATATTACATTATTCAATAAAACCAGCAGAGATAAATTTTGAAAGAAAAAATTTATCTGATCAGGCAAGAAATTTAGATAGTTTTTAACAACAAAAGAATATTGTTGAATCTCAAAAAGATTTGTGGAATTATTAAAAAGAACAAAGGATAAAAAAGTAATAAGAAACGGAAGGCTGAGTCCAGGTAAATTAAACCCAACCGCAAAATAATTTTCAATTGATGATGTAATAAAGAACGCTAAAAAGAGAAAAACCAATAATACAGGAAGAAAAAATTCATTTGGTTTAAAGAAAAAAGCTAATCCTGCCCCGAAGAGTAACCCATTAAAGCCATAAAATCCTTCTCGAATTCTTTTTTCATTATAATTAAATAAAATAGCAATCAAATTAGAGAAAAGTGTTGAGAATATAATAACAGCACCGTTAAA
>CAKZPH010000013.1 GCA_937138605.1 uncultured Ignavibacteriales bacterium | reverse complement strand
TTGGCCAGTGCATTTTTAGCGTTAAACAATGAAGGTGCGAGTGGCCATGTTAGATTCTTGATAGATGATAATCTGACGGAAAGCGGATCATCGCTTGTATTAAGAAGAAATGATCTAGATTCATCTAGAACTTTAACAATTAAACCTGCAGCTGGTAAAACACCGACTATTACAATAATAAATTGTGCATCTTCCACTGCACCTGACACAGCAGCTAGAAATGCAGGCTTAACACTAGCAGGTTCTCATTGGGTCACAATTGATGGTTCAAATACAGTTGGTGGTACAACGCGAGATTTAACCATAGCATTAAGCGATTCTACTAATGGTCGGCATGTAATTCATGTCTTTGGTAATACTGATAACGTTATAATTAAGAATATTAAAGTTATTTATGCAAGAGGAATAACGGGTACAAGTGGTAATGGTATATTTGTTAATGGTCAAAGTAGTGGTTCACTTCTAGGTGTTTCAGATAATTTAATAATTGAAAATTCTCAAGTTGGGGAAGATAGAGAGGACTTACTAGCACCATTTTTTGCAATATCGTTTACTGGAGCATCAACTGCTACAATTCATTGTACGAACGGTCAAATTATAAATAATGATCTGTATGGCAGGATAAGAGGTATTAATTTATTCTGGGCTAATTCCTCAACATCAATCTTAAATGTTTCTAATAATAGAGTTAAAGTATTAAACGCACCCAGTGGATTTGCTATTTGGGGAATTTTACAACAACAATATGCAGGAACATCAAACTTTTATGGGAATGTTATTCAAACAATGCGTCAGACTACAAGTGGTACACAAGGTATATATGGATTTGGTACTTTGTCTGGACAAGCAAATGCTGTAATTAATCTTTATAACAACTTCCTTGGTGGTGATTTTACTCACACTGGTGCAGGTACGCCAGGCAGCATTGATGTTATATCATTCCAGGATGCAGTCACTGGTGGAACAGCGAATGTCTTCCACAATACCGTTGTAATGAATAACATAGTTAAAAATCCAACTACAAGAATTACTGCCATAAGGCAAGCTGGAACTTGGAATAAATATTTAAGGAATAATGTTCTGGTTAACCTGAAAACTGGTAGCACTGTTTCATATGTAATCCTAATGGGTGATACTACAGGAATTATTCAATTTGATAACAATGTCTATTATGCAGCTGATACAATAAATGGTTTCTTAGGATTTTGGAGAACGGGTGTAACAGCCAAGAATCTCAGCAGATGGAATGCAATAAGTGGTCAAGACTTTAATTCATTCTATGAAAATCCACCATTTGCCGGTGCTCTTGATTTTCATATTCCTGATGGAAGCGTTACTAATCTTGAGTCAGGAGGTGTACCGATTCCCTGGATTACTGTAGATATTGATGGTCAACCAAGAAGTCTTACCACTCCAGATATTGGTGCTGATGAATTTAATGGAGTCAAACCGGGGTTGCAACAAGATACAGTTTACTTCACAACTAATAAATGGTGGAATATTGTATCAGTACCAGTTCAAGCTACTAATATGAGTAAAGTAGCATTATTCCCGCATGCAATTTCAAACGCTTTCTGGTTTGATGGTCAAAATTATACTATCAGTGATACTTTAGCAATGGGTAGAGGATACTGGTTAAAATTTGATACTACAAGATCGAATATGATTGTAGGTTTAAAGAGGGATTCACTAATTATCCCAGTATTTGCAGGATGGAATTTAATCGGGACACTTGATGTAAATATTCCTGCTGGAAACGTAACATCTACACCTCCCAATATTATTGCTTCACAATTCTTTGGATTCACAACTAAATATCATTCTACTACAACTCTTGAAAAAGGTAAAGGTTACTGGATTAAAACTTCAGCTTCTGGAACTTTAAGACTCCGTAAAACTCTTGCAAAAGGTGATCCTGCAGAAATATTTGTTGAAACAATTGATCCGAAGTGGAGAGTTATAATAATTAGTGATGCTCAAAACTTATCACAAGAACTCTACCTAGCTGATAATTTTGATGAGACAAGATACAGTCTACCTCCTCTTCCACCGTCCAGTACTTTTGATGTCAGGTTTGAAAGTGATAGGTATGTTGAATTAGATAATTATCCACAAATCATTAGCTTGCAAGGAGTGAAATATCCAGTTCAATTAGTGATTCGAAATGCTGAGAAAGGATTTTACCGAGTTAAAGATGGATTGGGTGGTCAGTTACTTAATGTTGTTTTGAAGAATGGTCAACCAGTAACAATTAATAATCCAGCAATTACATCATTAATTATTGAAGGCGCAACAATCCCAGCGAAGTTTGAATTAATGCAGAACTATCCTAATCCATTTAACCCAACAACGACGGTAAGATACGCTCTTGCAGAACCAGTGAAAGTAAAATTGGTTGTTTATAATTCGGTGGGAGAAAAAGTAACTGAATTAGTTAATGCTGATCAGGAAGCTGGTTATTATTCAGTTGAGTTCAATGCTTCAAGTTTAGCAAGTGGTGTTTATTTAATTAGACTTGAGACACCGAAATATGTGAAAACGATTAAGTCGTTGTTAATTAAGTAAATAACTTTTGTACTTGATGGGAAAGGACTGTCAGAAATGGCAGTCCTTTTTTGTTTTAAATTTTTGCAATTGGTTTTTATTTTGACTGATTTCAGCTAGAGAAGATTTTGGGGTTAGAAAGAACAAAGATTAGAATTAAATTAATGATGTGATTTTATCAACGTATTTTTGATAACAACTTGAAAATATTTTCAGATAAATCATCATCTAGACCTAATTCTTTTGAATTTTGAATCCATGAATCTTTTAATTGATTAATCGAAACATAGCTATAATTCGATTCTTCTTGAATTGAATCAGATACTTCTCTGATTAAGTCGAGACGTTTTTTCATTAAAAGTAGCATTTGCAAATCAATTAGTTCGAGCTCTTTAAATTTCATTTCGTCAGTATTTACGCTACTTTTAATTTGTTCCTGCATAAGTATATGGTCAATCAGAACCAGTGCCGTCATTGCCTCAGCTACAGGAACTATTCTAGGACATATGCACGGATCATGACGACCTTTGATATTAAATTCTACTTCCTTACCATCAATAGTCACACTTTTTTGTGTTTTTGAAATGGATGAGGTGGGTTTAACGGCAATTCTGAAAATTATCTCTGCTCCGTTTGATATTCCACCTTGAATTCCACCACTGTTATTTGTAATAGTCTCTATTTCGTTTGTTTTTGGATTGATTCTAAATTCATCATTACACTCACTTCCTTTCATTTCAGCACATTTAAATCCGACCCCAATCTCAAAACCACGGACTGAACCAATGGACATTAAAGCTTTTGCTAAATCAGCTTCGAGTTTATCAAAGACGGGTTCACCGTAGCCTGCACCGAGACCTGCAACTTTTACTTCTACAATTCCACCGATGGAATCGCCCTCATTTTTTGTTTGATTAATTAGCTCTATCATTTTTTTCGCTGCTTCCGAATCGGGAGTTCTAACGACATTTTTTTCTATTTCCGACTCATTAAACTCTGCTGCTTCTATATTCCCTATTTTTTTAGTATATGCTAATACTTTAATGCCACGAGCATTTAATAATTGTTTTGCAATTGCACCTGCAACTACTCGTGAGACAGTTTCACGGCCCGAAATTCTTCCACCACCGCGATAGTCATAAATGCCATATTTTTTCAGGAATGTATACCCCCCATGACCAGGACGAAATATATTTTTAATGTTTTCATAGTCAGATGGTTTAGTATCTTCATTTTTAATCAAAATACAAATTGGTGTTCCGGTTGTTTTGCCTTCAAAGATTCCCGAGATAATTTGAATTTTATCAGATTCTTTTCTCTGTGTTGTGATTTCACTCTGTCCTGGTTTTCTTCTATCCAGTTCTTTTTGAATTTCATCCAGGTTTATCTCAAGATTTGGTTTTAACCCGTCAATAACGACTCCAACATATGGACTGTGACTTTCTCCAAATGTCAAGACTTTGAAGATTTGACCAAACGAGTTACCTGCCATATTCACTCCAATTTTTTTTGATTCAATGAAATATAAAAATTTTGTTTGAGTATTAGAAGTTATCTAAAAAAGATTAAATTCTACTATTTCATAGGGATATATGTTCTTAAAATTTAATTAAATAAAGTTAATTGGTTAATTAAAACATTATCGTTTCAATAGGGATTTACGAAATATAAAAATCGTCTTGAAGTGTTTTATTTTTTGTCTTTCATCGAGTAACCATTAAAATTGTAATGGCGCAAAGTATAATGTATTAATCTATTGCATTAAAAAATTCGACAAGAGAAAAAAACAGATAGCGTTGTAAGGTTTGACGTGAGATTTATTAATCAAAGCAATCTTCCAATAAATACAACAATTTATGGTTAATTGATTTTAAAAAGGTCACCTTTTTTACATTTGAGCTTGTAATCGAAATATTGCCTGGTAGGATTTAGTTTATATCAATTTTGCAATGAGTGGTTTAAATTAGTTGACTGGCTTAGTTATCTCGATTTAGTTATCTCTTCAAAATTTTTTGAGTTATATCATTTAAATAATTGAGTAGACTTTAATATTAGTTTTCAAATGTGATAAAATTAAAACAAACAATTTATAATTTCACTAACACTTGAATTTTCTATTAATATGCTTTCTAAGTTACCATCGCCGGATTGACATTAATCGGGCGTATTAATTTCGAATTTCTATTTATTTTTTCTAATCCTATCTTTTATATTTCTTCTTATAATTCTTTATCGATTAGTGATTATGAATCTAATAAATCATCAAAATCCTTATTGAAATTTGACTAATCTAGCATTTATGAAATTAGAATCACCTTGTTTAAGTTCACAGGATAAGAAATTTAGATATTTATGAATAATGAGTTGACTCCTATTACACTTATTATTTAGTTCGATGAATCTAAATTTATTTTATCGTCTAGCTGTTTTGTAAACTTATTTAAATCAGGTAAATATAAGATAGAACTTAAGGCAATGTTAAGTTAGTAATTTTCATAATTATGACATATTAGCTTTAAAAATGATTGTAGTAAATACAATTTAATTTCTTTACTTGTAATAATATGAAACTGCTTTTCTTTTTTTCTATAAGTGTATTTAATCTCTTCGGCTTACTTCCGAGTTAAAAAACCAGCTATTTTGTTTTATCAAAATTCGGTTGAGGAGAGGTAGAAACTTTCCAATTTTTTTCTTTGACCAATAATTTATAATTGTGACAGGTAAGTCTATTAAAAGTCAAAGAATCTTAGCAATAAGCATACAACTTAGTTGTCCGAATCATATAAAACCTTTGAATTCAGTTGCGCCCGATTATCTATTTTTACTTGCCATCATCATTTTTTTTAACAAAATTGATAAAATTTTATCTGAATCCCCAATTAATATCCTTAATAAAACTGAATCATTTTTAAGTTCCATTTTATAAACTTCTATGATGATAATTTACATGAAATAAAGTGTGCGAGTGTTAAACTGATAAGAAATAGTGTTACGCCGAGTAGAACATTAAGTAAAGCATAAAAATAATAGGAGTTTTGAATTAAACTTAATGTTTCGCAGGTAAATGTTGAGAATGTTGTAAATCCTCAGTAAAAGCCAGATGTTAGAAAAATTCTATACTCGAAACCTATTAAATTATTCTCATTCAAATAAAACATAATCATACCGGTGCTTATCCAAATGCAACGATTAAATAATTCTTCATTAAAAACTCCTTTTAATTCATAATGTTAATTATTTTTTCAATCGTGTTTAACTTTAAGTTGAATAAAAAATGTCTGCAAAAAAATCGAGATTTTTTTTATTTTATTTAGTTAGTTAAAAAATAATGAGGATGAAATGAATCGAATAATAGTTTTTTTCTTTATAATACTAAATTTAACTGTTTTAGCTCAAAAAAGAGCTTTTGAAATAGAAGATCTCTATAGATTAAAGTACATATCTAGTATAGAACTTTCTCCAGGTCAAAAGGAAATTGTTTATGTGTTAACTTCTTACAATTTGAAAGAAGGTAAATCTAACTCAGAAATTTATATACTGAATTTAGAGAATAAAACATCAAGACAATTAACAAATTTTTTTGGTGCTGATGTTAGTCCCAGATTTTCGAGAGATGGAAAAAGAATTTTTTTCATCTCTACACGGGATAGTGAAACTCAAATTTATAGTTTAAAATTAGATGGCGGAGATGCAGAAAAATTAACTAACATTTCAACTGGAATTAGTGAGTTTATTGTATCACCGAATGGTAAATATTTAGCTTTTACAACAAAAGTTTTTCCTGAATGTGGTGATGACGATGAATGCAATAAAAGATTAAATAAAAAGCTCGAGTCAGGACCGATAAAAGCTATTCTTGCAGATGAATTACTATTTCGACACTGGGATAAGTATTCGGAAGGCCGAAGAAGTCACATATTTATTTTAGACTTAGAAACAAAAAAAGTAAAAGATGTTACTCCTGGAGATTATGAAAGCCCCATTTTTTCTTTAGGTGGTCAAATAAATTTTGATTTTTCTCCTGATGGGAAAGAATTATGTTTTGCTTCAAATAGAGATAAGTCAAGCAGAATTTCTCAAGCATCTACAACTAATTCTGATCTTTGGATTGTTAATCTAGATAATTATGAAACTGAAAATATAACAGTATCAAACTTAGCGTGGGATGGTTCGCCAAAATTTTCACCTGATGGTAGATATATTGCGTACAGGCGTCAGTCAATACCGGGTTACGAATCCGATTTATTTCAGCTCGCATTATATGATAGAAAGACTAAAAGAACAGAAATAATTTCGAATAAATTTGATAACTGGATAAATGAATTTGAGTGGTCTACTAATTCAAAGAGTATTTATTTTACTTGTGAAGAAATGGGTGCTACACCAATTTATAAAATAGACGTTAATACGAAATCCATAACCAAAATTTTAGATGCTAATGCGATTGATGCATTTACTGTTTCAAAAGACGAAACTAAGATATACTTGATTCGTCGTTCGACAGGAGAACCGCCAGCTCTTTATGAATATGATATAAAAACCAAAAGGTTAACGAGACTCACGTTCGATAACAAAACGATCGAAGAAGAAGTAGATATTCGTCCCGCTGAAAGTTACTGGGTTACCTCAAAAGACGGCACGAAGATACACTATTTTCTAGTGAAACCACATAATTTTGATCCAAATAAAAAATATCCTGTTATACTAAACGTTCATGGTGGTCCTCAATCACAGTGGATGGATGCATTTCGAGGCGATTGGCAAGTTTATCCTGGCAAAGGATATATAGTTGTCTTTCCCAATCCCAGAGGCTCGACTGGTTATGGACAAAAATTTACGACAGAAATATCAAAAGACTGGGGCGGAAAGGTATTTGATGATTTGATGGCGGTGATAGATGATGTTGAAAAATTTCCTTTTGTAGATAAAGAAAGAATTGGTGCAATGGGCTGGTCTTATGGGGGATATATGATGAATTGGTTTCAAGCTAAAACTGATAGATTTAAGTGCCTTGCTTCGATGATGGGAGTGTATGATTTAAGATCGATGTATAGTACTACAGAAGAATTGTGGTTCGTTGATTGGGATTTAGGTGGCGCACCATGGGAGTCAAAAGAAATTTATGATAAATTTTCACCGTCGAATTATGTGGAAAACTTTAAAACACCAACTTTAATAATCACCGGTGTTAAAGATTATCGTGTATCTTACAATCAGAGTCTTATGTATTTTACTGATTTATTGAAACGAGGGATTGATGCGAGATTGATTATCTTCAAGGAAGATGGTCACTGGCCAAATTTCGTTCGGTCTATGCCTTTATATTATAATGCACATCTCGAATGGTTTCATAAGTATTTAGGTGGTGAACCTGCACCATGGAAAACAGAGGATATGGTTAGAAATGTATACCTTGACATCCGAAACTAACTTTAGGGAAATAAAATGAAAATATACTCAAAAGAAGAATTGAATAATTTCCATTATTCATTGACGTATGATGATATATCTTTAGTGCCAACTACAATATCAAGTATAAGATCACGAAGAGATATTGAATTAAAGACAACGTTTTTAGGTCTTGATTTAACAATTCCCGTTGTGTCCAGTCCCATGGATACTGTTACTGGTATCGAGATGTGTAGGGAGCTTGATAAAGCCGGAGCATTAGGAATTTTGAATAGATTCGATTCATCTATTACGAAAGTGCTCGAATCAAATTCGAATGAAAATGGTATTAAGGCAGTCTCGATTGGATTAGATGTTCCTGACGAGATTTTAGAAAAAATTGCAGATAGAAATTATATAGTTTGTATAGATACTGCGAATGCTAATAATAAATACGTTTTACAAAAAACAGAAGAAATTAAATCCAGATATGGTTTGAAAGTAATTATCGGTAATATAGCATGTGGAAGCACGCTCCAAGACTTGGAAAATTCGGGAGCAGACGCTGTTAGAGTTGGCATTGGTGGCGGAAGTGTTTGTACTACATCTGTTCAAACTGGAATTGGTATTGGTCAAGTTTCGGCAATTTTAGATGCGGTTATGACAAAGAAATATAAAAATCTTAGGATCGAAATAATTGCTGATGGTGGGATTAAACACACTGGTGACATAGCAAATGCTATTGCTTTAGGAGCTGATGCAGTTATGTTAGGTCGAATGTTGGCAGGCACAAAAGAAACTCCGGGTGAAGTGATAAAATATAATGGAATGTTATGGAAGAAGTATCGAGGTAGTGCAAGTTTTGGTGTTAAGATGAAAAATGAATTTGTCGAAGGCGAAGAAACTATGGTGCCGTATAAAGGAACCGTCTTAAATGTTCTTGATTCAATAATGGATGGTCTAAGGAGTTGCATGAGTTATATGAATTGTAATTCTTTAGAGGAATTGAAAAGTTGTGAATCCTTTGTTGTTTTAAGTAATAGCTCTTATTTAGAACGATTACCAAAAGTTTAGATAAAAAAAAGAGCTTGTCCTCTAAATGACAAGCTATTAAAATTTTTTTGAATGGCTTTGTTTTGATTTCAATTCATTTATCAAAAGTTCCAAACTTTTGAATATTCGTGTTCATCGATAAAATCTAACGGAATAATTGTAAGAGGTTTCCCGTTTTGTTTTATCCTGAATCTCAGCATTGACAAGGCATTAAATGAATCTTTTGTAGAAATAATTGGAAAAGGCAAGATAGAACTTAAATCAATCAAATCTGGTTTAGGAAATTCAACTATTTCAAATTCATCTTTTTTAAGACCAGATTTTTCTGCTGCTATATTGATTGCCTTTTCTAAACCACCCAGAACGTCCACAAGCCCCAGGTTTATCGCATCAGAACCTGACCAAACTCTACCTTGAGCGACCTTCTCAATTTCGTCTTTGGTTTTATTTCTCCCACTTGCCACCTTTTCTACAAAGTCGTCATACATAGTTAAAATCATATTTTCAATTCTATTTCTTTCATTGGTTGATAACATTCTATCTGGTATAACCAAACCAATTAGTGGAATGAACATTCCAAAACCAAGATCGGCAGATTCACCACGTTTAACATAATCTGTTGAGATACCAAGACTTTCTTTAAAGCCTTTATTATAGAACCAAAATCCAATTACACCAATAGAGCCGGTTATTGTATTAGGCATTGAGACAATTGTGTCACCATTCATTGATAACCAATAACCACCTGAACCTGCCACTAATCCCTGGGAAACAATTAACGGTTTTCTCTTTTTTATTTTTTTCATTCCTTCAGCTATAACATCAGATGCTAATGCATCACCACCAGGTGAATCTACTCTAAAAACAACTGCCTTGATCGAATTGTCTTTCTCTATTTTTTCCAGGTCTTTTATAAGTTTTCGAGCTTTAATTCCTTCATCCATTGCGCAAGGACCAAGAAGGTAAACAACCGCTATTCTAGGCTTTTCACTCCAGTAGTTGTCTTCAGGAAGTTTCTCTTTTTCGATTGAATTGTCTCTGGTGTATTTCACAAATCCTCTGATTCCACTCTCATTGGAATTTATTTCATACCATCTTGCTAAAGTATCAACTAAATTAAATTCAAGAGCTTCTTGAGCTGTTAACAAAACATATTTATTAATAAGTGTATCAAGCGATACTTTAATTTGTGGTCTTGAATTTTGTATATCTGCAGTGACAGAGTTATATAAATTTTCTATTATTAAATCTCTTTGTTCTTTATCTGCATCCGACATATTTTCTCGAGAAAAAGACTCTGCTGCCGATTTGTATTTGAAAAATCTCCATTCATCAACGCCAATTCCAAGTTTATCCAGAGTCCCTTTGTAGAAATTTCTGCCCAAAAGATAACCTTCAAAAATTAATAAACCGATTGGGTCCATAATAATTTTATCAGCAACAGATGCAAAATGATAAATATCGATATTAGCATTATCAATATAAACGTATATTTCTTTATTGAATGATTTAAGTTCTCGTAATTTTTCTCTTAATTCCCATAAGAAAATTCTTGATGTATTTATGTCAGAAAGATTTATTTCAATTCTTTTAATTGATTTATCTGTTTTTATATTTTCTAATTTTTTCAACAGTTCTAATAAAGTTTTGGAATTATCAAAGAGTTGATACTTTTGATATTTAATTTGTACATTAAGATCAATTTCATGACTTTTTTCTGACTTTACGAGTTTGGAAATGATATTACGGTCATAACCACCGAGTCTAATACCATATACTTGATCATATGTCTTAAAATCTTTATTAAATTTACTAACTTGAATAAAACCCGCATTTCCAAAACTAACTTGAAGTCCCAAGTTAACATTTTTACTTTCAAAATATCTGATAGCAAGTTGAACTCCCGCAAGTGGCTCAAAAACAGCTCCTGCACTCCAATTCGTGTAGTTATTAGTTCGTAATTTCTGGTGTTGATAGTCGGTGAAAATAGTTAAAAATTCATTTCCGAAGGGACGAATAGCTAAATCCAGAACGTTCTCAAAATTTCTTAAAGTTATTTCACTTGTATTTATTAGTCCAATTGATAAATATTTAGATGGCCTTACAACTGCAGACAAAGTAATAAAATCTTTACTTTCTTGATTTGGAATTATTGATTTATTCCATGTATAAGCAAAACCAACACTTAAAGATTTATTCCCAAACGAAGATGATAAACGATAAAGTTTTATTTCATCAGGATTTACACCAACTTTTTTCTTGTAATATCCAAAACCAAAGTTTTTAGCACCAGCAAATAATCCAAAATCATTTATTTTTGAAAAACTTTTGTTTTTAGTGTTCCATAGAAAGTAGACATCCAGAGCTTTCTGGTAAGTCAATAAAGCGGGATTATCGAATCCATTTAGTCCAAACCGGTATGAGCCAGGAGAGCTTAAAAATAAATTATAATTTGATTCAAAATTTAGAACACTCTGCGAGTGTACTAAATTATAAATAAAAAAAAGATTGAGAAGGATTATTATTTTTATCATAAAATCTCCCTTTTATTTTTACAATTATAGTTATTTTTAACATTGGAAAGATATTTTTTGTAAAAGATATTTTCTTAGTATAATTAATCTATCATCGGGAAGTAATTATGAAACAACTATTAGTTATCAGGCATGCAAAATCTAGCTGGGATAATCCTGATTTAGTAGATCACGAACGTCCATTAAATAAAAGGGGACTTGAGGATGCACCTTTAATGGGCTCAATTCTTAAAAAGAAAAACTTAAAAATAGACAAAATCTTTAGTAGTGATGCTCTACGAGCAAAACAGACCATAGAAATGATTGCAGAGGAAATAAATTTTGACCAAAAAAGTATTGAGTTCACATCAGAACTCTATCACGCGTCTCGTAAAGAATTGGTTCAATTTCTAAAAAATATAAACGACCATTTTTCAACAATAACTATTGTAGGGCATAATCCAGGACTTACGGATTTAGTACATTTTTTACTTGAAGATTTTGGCGAAGACTTGCCCACTTGTGCGATAGTTTTAATTGAGCTTAAAATAAACTCCTGGACTGAAGTCCATGCAAATTGTGGTGAACTTAAATCTTTCGAGTTTCCTAAGAAATACAGAACTCTGTATTGATACTTATTAATTACAA
>CAKZPH010000012.1 GCA_937138605.1 uncultured Ignavibacteriales bacterium | reverse complement strand
AGTCAGCGGAGTTATTCCACCATCGGAGTGAATTAAATAAATATTGTTTCCGATGATTGCTAAATCGTACAAAACAGGAGCAGCTATTCCTTTGCCTGCACCGGTGAATTTCATCGTCCATGTTTCTGTGCCACCGCCAAGATCTGGTATGTTATTTACTGAAATTACGCCAACTCTTTCATTTGCTTGCCTATCTACAAAAACAACTTCTTGTTTGTTATCATTATCAATATCTAATACGAACCATCGGAAAGGTCTGATTTCCCTATTATCAACTGTGGTCATTGACCATTGAGCATTTGGTAGGTAATTTCCAGTCATATCGGGTATACCTAATACATCACTTCCATCTCCTTTAACTTCAAAGACAACAATACGAGGTGGATTTAAATTTCCAGCTTCTAAAAAGTTGATTGGCCCCCATATAACTTCTCTTTTACCATCGTTATCTAGATCACCAATTGCAAGAGGCGGCCAGGTGTTTTGTTTTGGAATATTTAATTGAGCTCGCCAGACAGTATCCCACTTTGTTCCATCAAATTCGAACTTATAAATTCGTGGTATGAGTTCACCTGGACCTGAGTCAGTCCAATTATTATTAACAGCATAAATTTCTTGCTTTCCATCTCCGTCCAAATCAACTCCGGAAACGGCATTTCCAAATCCTGCTACTTCGATAGCTGGAACAGCAATGGTAACTTGTCTTACAAATCTCTCTTGCTGTGCAAATACACTTACAGTAAGCACTGCAAGAAGAAAAATAAAAAGTTTTCTCGTTTGTTTCATATGATTACTCCTTATTTTTATTTAATTAATGTCATTTTTCTTGATAATTTGACATTACCTGATTTTAGTTCATAGAAATAATTACCTGATGGTAAGTTTGAAGCATTGAATGTGACTTTATAAGTTCCAGGTTCAAATTCGGAATTAGATATTAATTCAGTAACTCTTTCACCTAATGAGTTATAAACAACGAGTGAGATATTTGAACGTTCAATTAAGGAAAATTCAATAGTAGTAGATGGGTTGAATGGATTAGGATAATTCTGTTTTAATTCAAATGATAGTGGAATTCCATCTGTCTTTTCAACATTGAGAATTGTAATCGGAATTGTCGGAAGTATTCCTGAATAATACCATTTATCCACGGTCCAACCATAATGGGATTGAGAATAAAGGTTAAATTGATTATCAACATCAACATTGTAAACAGAAGTATATCCCGAGACTCTAGGTTGCTTTCCATCATTACCACGAGTGTTATAAGCACCTGTCATCATAAAATTCCATTGAGCGACATCAATTGTGTCTAACTTTTCCCCAGTATTTGGATTTACTACGTATATTCGTCCATATGGATAAGAAGCACCTCCACCTAATAATGAATCACAAGCTACAAAAAGTAAATTCTTAACAGGCATAAATTTCAAACCTAATGGCCCTGCAAATCTAGGAGGAGAAGTATTTGGGATCGTATCATTTACCGTAAAATTAAATCCATTGTATAGTGTATATCCAGTAACAGGATCACCAATAAAGCAGTAGACTTTTTTAGCTGTATAGTTAGAAACATACAGTAATTTGCCATCTGGGCTTACAGTAACGCCACGTATGAAGCCTGGTTCAGGCATAGTAATGTCTCGTAATGGAGGAGAAAAGTGAGTTGTCGACCAACCTGGATCTTCTTGAATTGAACGATATATTAAAACTCTACCAGGAGTTGTTGCAGTTCCAGTTTTTGTCACGTAAACTCTACCATTTGCATCGATGTCAATTCCAAAAATAGGATGATTATCCAAAGTTGCCATTCTATATTCGGTTGAATACACTGAGTCTTGACCAAGATAAAAAACCAATATGTTTCGTTCAGTAGTATCGTTATTAGCAACGAACACCAGGGAATCATAAGCTCCTGCGGCATCCCATGGCATGTATAATTCTACAACATCAAAACCACTTATCCATGGCATTCTGTACCCAGCCATAGCTGCACCAAATCCATATTGTCCTAATCGTCCTGTTGAATCTGTTGCATTTCTATATCCAACTAAATATGCTGTTGGGTTTGCGATAATAGGACGGTTAACGACAGCAACAAATATATCTGGTTTTAATAAAGCAAGAGCTGGTGTATTATAGCCTGTTGCATTTGCGTCTGGGTGATCCCATGTAGCATATGCACAATACCACGATGAATCAAAAACGATCTGTGATCTAATAGGACTCGCAATTATTAAAATAAGAAAGAGAATAAGTAAACCATTTTTCATATGCACCTCCTTATAAAGTTTTTGTTTTACTCCTCATAATTTAAATTAATACTAGATTAACTTTTCTTTAATTTAATGAATTATCAGTAAAAATCAATTATTTATCACCGAGACAAATTATCTTTTATTGTTCTTCATCATTTTCAATTTCAAAATCATAATAATTTTTCGATAAAATCAAGGCCATTGACTTCATCAATAATATAAGGTTATTCATCTTCTATTAAACGTCATCTAAGTATTCTTCAACAAAATTCTCCTAATAATCTTCATCTTCCATACCTTCAGCGTAGATACTATCAAAAACATTTTCATAAACCGATTCATCATTAAAGTTATTGAAATCTGTATCTTCAAAATTTTCATCTTTAATAACAATCATCCAAGCTCAAAAACAAATAATTATTGATTAGAACATTAAATTGACCATTTAATGTAAAAACGCTTTTGTGTTTAAATCTACAAAAACTACAATGACAGTAGTGAAGTTATTTTTAGCTTTACATTCATTACATTCATTGAAAAATTAATAATACCATATGCACGCTTACTACTTTTTCATGTTGACACGCTAAGTTTAATAAAAATTTTTTTCTAATTGTTATAAAGCCTTTTTGGTCTTTGTTAAATTTAAAATCAAGAAAATACTAAATAAACTTAATAAATAATTCACATCTCAAAATTAGATATTCAAAGTGTATTTGTATATTTACATAAATTTAAATCTTAAAAAACCCATGAAAAATAAACTCCAGATTTTCATTGTAAAAGGAGATATTACAACTGCAGAAGTTGACGCGATTACCAACGCAGCGAATAATCACCTATGGATGGGTTCAGGTGTGGCTGGTGCAATAAAAAAAATAGGTGGTAAAATTATTGAAGATGAAGCTATCAAAAAAGGCCCAATACAGATTGGTTCAGCCATAGAAACTTCCGCCGGGAACTTAAACGCAAAGTATGTTATTCACGCTGCAGTAATGGGACAGGATTTAATAACAAATTCTCAATACATTAAATCAGCCACTCAAAGCACTCTTGAATTATGTGAGAAGCTAAAATTAAAAAGCGTGGCATTACCAGCATTTGGAACAGGTGTTGGTGGTTTTTCGAAAAAAGAGTGTGCTGAAATTATGCTAGAAGTTGTATTAAACTACAATCCTGTACATCTTAAACAAGTTTATTTCTATTTATTTGATGAAGAAACCAAAAATATCTTTGAAAAAACATTGAAAGAAAAATTGAAAAATTAAAAGGAGTAATTTATGGAAGCTATTACCGGACTTGCATTAATAATCATAATTGCTGTAATACTTTTTCTTTCACTATTTTTTTATTTCATCCCAGTTGGTTTGTGGATTACGGCATACTTTGCTGGTGTTAAGCTTAAAATTTTTAGTGATCTTGTAGGAATGAGGCTCAGAAAAGTGCCTCCACACATAATTGTTAAAAGTTTAATTACAGCCACTAAAGCAGGAATAAAAATTGAAACCGGAAAGCTAGAAGCTCACTATTTAGCTGGAGGTAACGTTGAAAAAGTCGTAAATGCCTTAATCTCTGCAGATAAAGCAAATATTCCTTTATCTTTTGAAAGGGCTACAGCTATCGACCTAGCAGGCCGGGATGTTCTCGAAGCAGTAAAAATGAGCGTTAACCCAAAAGTGATCGAAACACCGGCAATTGCAGCAGTAGCTAAAGACGGAATTCAAGTTAGGGCTATTGCAAAAGTTACTGTTCGTGCTAATATTGATAGACTAGTTGGCGGTGCAGGAGAAACTACCATTATTGCAAGAGTTGGAGAAGGAATTGTTACAACAATCGGTTCTGCAAATTCACACAAAGAAGTTCTAGAAAATCCTGATAGAATCTCTAAAACAGTTTTAGATAAGGGACTTGATGCAGGAACTGCTTTTGAAATTTTATCAATAGATATTGCAGATGTGGATGTTGGAGAAAATATAGGTGCTAAACTTCAGACAGACCAAGCAGAAGCAGATTTAAAGATTGCAAGAGCCAAAGCTGAAGAAAGAAGGGCTGCTGCTGTAGCAACTGAGCAAGAGATGAAAGCAGAAGTCCAAAAAATGAAAGCCAGAGTCATTGAGGCTGAAGCGGAAATTCCAAAAGCTATAGCACAAGCTTTCCGAGAAGGAAAACTAGGAGTCCTCGATTATTATACCTTGCGAAATATTCAATCAGATACTGAAATGCGAGAATCAATTTCAAAAGGTGTTGAAAAGAAAAAAGAATAATTTTAAGCTATAAATTAATTAAGCTATTAAGATGGAAAATTTATTTGACATACTAATTATCCTATTTATCATATATGCTTTTTTAGCTCCGTTTTTTAAGAAAAAACCTTTACCAAAAACCAAACCACCCCAATTTCCTCAGGATAACGAAAAAGAAAATTTTGAAATAAAAACATCTCAAAGATCAACTGAAACTAAACAAGATATATTAAGGGAAATTGAGGAATTATTTGGGATACCACCTAGTACTAAAGAGGATGAAACATTTTTGACTGAAGAAGAATCTCTTAAAGAAGACGAATTTAGTTTAGAAGATAAATTAAAATTACAAGATGAGTTCAAATCAAAGCTTTCACAGTCCTATCCCACTAAACCAAAACCTTTTGCAATTGATTTAGATATAGCAGACTATAAAATTGACCAATTTGATTATGAATGGAAATCTGAAGAATACGAAATTGAACAATATGATTACGAAAAAACAATGGAAGAGCCCAGAGAGGATATTAAATTATCAACATTTACCTTTTCAATTTCCGAACCTGATGACTTTAAACGTGCAATAATATATAAAGAAATTTTCGACTCACCAATTGCATTACGAGTAAGAAAAATCAAATGGCAAAGAAGTATATATTAAAACATATTTCCACACAAGAAATTGAACCAACTATATCGAATGAAAAACAACAATTCAAAATTGATTATGAAAACATTTTGAATCCTGCTCAATACGAGGCAGTTACAACAATAAATGGTCCTGTTTTAGTAATTGCAGGAGCTGGAACCGGTAAAACTCAAACTTTAGTATATAGAGTTGCACGACTTGTTGAGTTGGGAGTGAATCCATCTTCAATCTTGCTATTGACTTTCACAAGAAAAGCTGCCGAAGAAATGTTGCGTCGTGCTTCAATATTGATTGATTCAAGATGTGAAAATGTATCTGGTGGGACATTTCATTCATTTGCCAATCTGTTATTTAGAAAGTTTTCAAATCGAGTGGGCTTACCCGGTAACTTTACTATACTTGATCAATCGGATGCTGAAGACGTTATTAATCTTATCAGAGCAGAACTTGGATTTGATCGTTCCAAAAAACGCTTCCCTAGAAAACAAACTCTTTATGATATAATAAGCCTATCGATAAACAAGCAAACTTCAATAGAAACAATTATAAATGAACAATATCCACAATTCAACGAATTTATTGTGGATATACAAATGCTTTATCTCGAATACAAAAATTATAAAGAGAGAAATTCCCTTCTCGATTATGATGATTTACTGCTCAAACTTAAAGAATTACTTGAAAAAGATTTGGAATTTAGAAATCACATCCACCGCACCTATAAATTCATTATGGTTGATGAATATCAGGATACAAACAAGCTTCAAGCAGAAATTGTAAAATTACTTGGTGGAACTACCCGTAATATTATGGTTGTGGGCGATGATTCTCAGAGTATTTATTCATTTCGTGGAGCAAATTTTAAAAACATCATAGACTTCCCTAAAGATTTCCCTGATGCAAAAATCATAACAATTGAAGAAAATTATCGAAGTACTCAAGCAATACTCAATTTCACTAATCAAATTTTAGCTTCGATGATCGAAAAATACCCGAAAACTCTATATACCAAAAATGAATTTGGAGACTTACCTTATATAATATCTGCGCAAAACACTACTCTTGAATCAAAATTTGTAGTGGATAAAATTTTACAACTTCGTGAAGAAGGTGTGGCGCTAAATGATATTTCTGTACTCTTTCGTTCGGGCTATATCTCCTACGATTTAGAAATTGAATTAAACAAAGCTGGAATTCCCTATCGTAAATTTGGAGGAATTAAATTTATTGAAACTGCTCATATAAAAGATTTAATCAGTTTCTTGAGAATTCTGAATAATCCTGCTGAAAAGCTCAGTTGGTTTAGAATTTTACAATTAATGCCTGGCTTTGGCCCCAAAAAATCTAGAGAGATTGCTGAGCAAATTGAAGAGCTTATCAAACAAAACAAATTCTCTTTTAAAGAGTTTGCTGAGAGTAAAATTTTTCGAGATAAAGTTTTTGAGTTATTCTATTTATTAAACGAATGTAACAAAAAAGATCTATTACCTTCAGAAAAATTGAATATAATAATACCATTTTACGAACCAATTCTACGAGAAAAGTATGACGATTTTCCGAAAAGATTGAAAGATTTAGAAATATTTCTAGCAATAAGTGAAAGATATAAAAGTTTGAGTCAATTTTTAGATGACTTAGCGCTCGAACCGGCCGTTCAAAGCGTCTATGATATTGAAAACCCTGGTTCTGAAGATGAATTCTTGACATTAAGTACGATACACTCTGCGAAAGGATTAGAATGGCATTCGGTTTTTGTAATTGGTGTAGTCGAAGGATTTTTCCCGAACATTCGTTCTTCAGAATCTTTTGAAGATCTGGAAGAAGAGAAACGCTTACTTTATGTGGCATGCACAAGAGCTAAAAAGAATCTGTTTATATCTTATCCCTTAATTATGTTTTCTAGGAGTGAAGGAATCACACTTAGCAAAAAATCAAGATTTATTGCTCCCATTAATCAAGAATTTTATGAGGAATGGATTATCAATGAAGAATAAAAGGTTATTACTTAAACTTGTTTTAGTATTAACTTCATTGTTAATTATTGGATGCCCTGGCTCAAAAAGAGATGAATTAGAATTTCTACGAAGTAGAGTTGATTCACTACGAAATGTAATAAACAATTTCTTGCTTGAAGAAAATTATCTGAAATATCAAAGTTATATTAACAACAAGCCTTTCCAAATCACACCACTTTACACAAAATATAATAACCTTTTCTCACAATTAGATATAAATCTAATTAATGAATTGCTAAAACTTGAGCAGCGCCCCGAAAGAATTGATAGATTGGAACGATTAAAATCCTACGTTTACGGAAGAATTGTGGATAAAGCAACATCTAAACTTCAAGATGAAATTGTAAAAAAAAGACACGAAATTAGGTACCTAACTAAATTTGGAACAGTTGGTGAATGCGATTTAGATTTTTCATTAGCGTATGAACCAGATCAATCAAAAAGAAAAAAATTGTATGAACAAAATAGAACCATTTATGAAGAATTAGAAAAACTTAATTTCAAACTTCTTTCTGAGAAAAAAAGAATCATCTTAGATTCCTTACGATTCAATTCTTATAATCAGTTCGCCTCAATGGTACGGCAAATTGACCTTGACGTTTACAGTGAAATATCTAAAAAGTTTATCGAAACAACCAATGGCTTTTATTCCAAATTACTAAACGATGTGTTGAAGAGTAGAAGATTCCCCTATTATAATCTCAAAGCTTATGACATAAGTTATGTCTTATCTACTAGCAAATTTGATCGTTATTTTAAAAAAGATAGTCTACTCTCAATTTTGAAAAATAGCTACAATCTAATTGGACTACCAATCGATAGCTTGCATAATTTATCTATTATACTAAACGAAAGTAAATCAAAAAAAATCGATTTGAGCCGTCCTTCTACCAAATCTTTTATTCTATCAGTACCTGAAGATTTAAAGATTTATTTAAGAGTAGAGCAAGGATTCGAAAGTTACTATAGTTCATTCTATCACAGTGGTTATATATTAAACATGGCAATGTCGAAAGAAAAATCACTCGAATTAAAATACTTTGGAAGTGAAGTTATTAACCATACTATTGGAACTCTACTCGCAAATCAAACTGATGAGCTTAAATGGTTGGATAATAATATTTTCTCAACAAAAAGTTTAATCTCCAACTATGGTAAAATTCGCGCTCTAAAAAAACTTTACGATGCCCGATGGCTTTGTGCAAAATTTTTAATTAAATATGATATATTAACTCAGGATACACTAGATTTGGACTCTACACTTAAGTTCTTAAACTATGCTTTAGAACTTAGTCCAAGTAGAACAACATTATATAAAATTACTTCTTCGTTGTATGATTACTATCAGGAATTAGATCAGATACGAGCCATATTTATCGAAGCAATGATGAAAACAAAAGTGCGAGAAAAATTTGGAAATGAATGGTTCAAAAATTCCGATTTAGGTAATTATTTATCTAAATTCCTTGAAAAAGGTAAAAAATATACTGTCACAGAATTTTTGAAAGACATAGGATTCTATGAGGTTGAGCCAAGATTTTTTTACAATGAGATTATAGCTCTGAGTGGTAAGCAAAAATTTATTTAAAGATGTTATCCGCTTTATATGTATTGTTAGTCTACTCTTTAATTGTACAATTCATAATTTATTTATCATATTATTTTACCAAACCCACAAGACTTAGAAGACATATAAATTCTAAAAATAAAAGATTAATAAGCGTTGTCGTAGCTGTTCGAAATGAAGAACAGAATTTAATTACTCTAATCAATGCATTAATGAACCAAAACCTAAAAGAAGATTTATATGAAGTAATAATTGTTGATGACTACTCAAACGACTCAACTTTTAATCAATTAATTTCAATAAAAGATAAATTTAAGAACCTAAAAGTTCTGAAAAACAACTATTCTCAAAGCAAAAAAAATGCACTTAAAACAGGAATTGAGAATTCTGAAGGAAATATAATTGCTCTTACTGATGCGGATTGTATTCCTAATGCAAATTGGCTTAAATCTTTATCTGAAGTTTTTGATAACGACGTTGATATTGTAATTGGATATTCTCCCATCATTCCTGAAAATAAATTTTTGAATAAACTTGCTCGATTTGAGAATTATACCACGTCTTACCTAATGACTGCTTTTTTTAAAGTTGGATATCCATACATGTGCTTTGGTAGAAATTTGGCTTATCGAAAATCTCTTTATGAAAATTTAAGAGGTTTTCAGGGCATTGAAAAATCTTTAAGCGGAGACGATGATCTATTCCTTCAAAAAGCAATTAAACAAAATGCAAAAATATTTTTAAATCAAGTTAAAGAATCAATTGTATATACTCGATTTGATCAGACATTCAGACAATTTATAAATCAGAAAACAAGGCACGTATCAGCAAGTAAGTATTATATAATTAAGTTAAAAATTATTCTTGGCATTATTTATTTGAGTAATATTTTGTTAACTTTTTCGATAGTACCAGCAATCTTATATTTTGATTTATTTATTAGCTCATTTTGGCTTTTACACATGATAATAAAAATTTTAGAAGTAAAGAATATTCAAAAACTTTTTGAAGAAACTTTTAATTTTATACTTATCCCCGTTCTGGAAACTATTTATTCATTCCTATTAATAATATTTGGAATTTTATCTCGGTTTAAAGTTGTACGCTGGAAGTAATATTCCGTATTATTTAAATCCCAATCATCCTAATTATGAAAAATGGAAAAGGAGTAGAGAAAACTCACTGCTCAGGGGAAAATTTGTTTATGACTTGATCGGTACAAAAATAAAATTGTCTAATTGTAAAATTCTTGATTTTGGTTCAGGATTCGGTGGAACAATTTTGAATTTTGCCAATGATAATAACCAACTTTTTTCAGTTGAAATTGATATATATAAATTGAAATTACAATTTTGTCATCCATTACTCATTAAAATCAATGCAAACACCATTAATTTGCCGTTTAAAGAAAAATCGTTTGACATCATCATTCTTCAGGATGTAATTGAGCATATAGAAAATCCAACTTCTATAATTAAGAAACTAATAACTTTACTAAAAGACGATGGTTTAATTTACTTAAGTACACCTAACAAACTTTCAATATTGAATTTAATTAGCGATCCACACTGGAGCCTTCCTTTAATCTCTCTAATGTCCCGAAATTTTATAAAAAAGTTCATTATTCCAATCTTTCGTCCTATGGAAAAAAATCGAACTGGAATTGCTCAGCTGCTATCTCTAAATTACTTAATAAAAACTTTTCAAGAACAAAACCTACATTATGAGTTAAACACTACTTTTGCCGTTCATTCGCTATTTATGGAACCTAAAAAAATTGCATGGTCAAAGTTCCATCTCACATTATTAAGCATCTTAAAAAAACTTAAACTCCATAAAACCATTATTAGATTTAGCAATAACAAACCTGGAATTTTAAACAATTTTATAACTCCAACATTTTATTTCATACTTCGTAAAAATCCTCAGATTAATTAAGTTATCAATAAATTGACTTTAAAATCGTAACGAATCATTCATCCTATTTTAACATCAACTTAACATACCCATTGTAAAATTGAATAAAGTTTAGTGAGAGTAAGTGGATACAAAAATTAATCGTTTTTTAACCTACGAAGATTTTATAATGCTTCAATTATCAGTTAATATTTTTCAGAAACAAAAGGTGTATAACAAACTTCTACGTTTAATATTTCTCTACATTACAAAACTTGGAGATGGTTTTCTTTACGCATTTTTAATATTGTTTTTAATTTTCAGTAAATCGATTTATGCAAAAGATTTAATATTAAGCTTCTTGTTTGCTTTAGCGATTGAGAGGTTTGCCTATTTTTATGTTAAGAATACCGTGAAAAGAATCAGACCTTATGAGAAACTGAAAATTAGTAATATACCTTTCATACCAATTGATAGGTACAGTTTTCCATCAGGACATACATCAGCTGCTTTTTTATTTGCAACTATTATATCATACTACTTTCCTGCTTTAATTTTATTCATATATTTATTTGCCCTCTTTGTTGGAATTTCAAGAATTGTATTAAATTTACATTATCCAACTGATGTTATAATTGGATGCATTATCGGAATAATCACTGGACACACAGGCCTCACACTGATAAAACTTCTTTAGCCAGAAAATTTTTCTGGGGCACAGCTACATCATCTTTTCAGATAGAAGGTCACATTGAAAACGATTTTACCGAATGGGAAAAATTAGGGAAATTTGTCCACAACAATGAAAAAGTAATGTATGAGAATGGTTCAAATCACTGGATGATGTGGGAAGATGACTTTAAATTGATGAAAAAACTCAATGTAAACGCATATCGATTTTCTTTTGAATGGGCAAGAATTGAACCTAGACGAAATACTTTCGATAGGAAAGCTCTAGATCAATACGAACGAATGGTTGACTGGTTATTAAAGCATCAAATTGAACCATTTTTAACAATTCATCATTTTACACATCCTACATGGTTCCATGAATATTCACCTTGGCACGACGAAAAAAGTAAGGACGTATTTTTAAACTACGTAGATAAAATAGTTAGGATTTTCAAGGATAGAATTAAATATTTCATAACCTTTAACGAAGTTCTTGTCTGGGTAATGGCTGGTTATGGCGAGGGAAATTTCCCCCCAGGTCATAAAAATTTAGATTTAATGATGAACGCACTTTATAACATTCTTAAGACTCATCGTGAGACTTATGATCTAATTAAATCTTATAACGAAAATGCTGAAGTGGGAGTGGCAAAACATTTTATAGTCTTTAAGCGAGCACGGGATTGGTTTTTTCTCGATAAAGAAGTTCAAAATCGAATTCACTATTTCTTTAATGTAATGGAACTTGATGCATTCAAGAATAATATTTTAAGTTGCTCTTTACCACCTCTATTAAAATTTGAAAAAGAAATTGACCT
>CAKZPH010000011.1 GCA_937138605.1 uncultured Ignavibacteriales bacterium | reverse complement strand
TGGCTTGGTTGGAGACCATACGTCCGTGGTGTAGCCATGAATCCAATTGATCATCCCAATGGCGGTGGTGAAGGTAAAAGCAAAAGTGGTGGTGGTTGGCAACATCCGACTTCGCCTTGGGGTCAATATGCAAAAGGTCTGAAAACTAGAAAGAAGAAAAAATTATCAAATAAATACATAATAAAGAAGAGAAAGTAATTTGAGGATTTCATGCCTAGATCTGTTAAAAAAGGTCCTTTTATAGATGAAAAGTTGTTAAAAAAAATAAGATCACTGAATGCTGCTAATCAAAAGAAAATGATAAAAACATGGTCTAGGGATTCAACTATTTCGCCAGAGTTTGTAGGTCATACTATTGCAATACATAACGGAAAACAATTTATTCCGGTTCTGATAACTGAGTATATGGTTGGACATAAGCTAGGTGAGTTTGCACCAACCAGAATATTTCGCGGTCACCCTGGTACAAAAGCAGAAAAAGCCAGCAAAGCAAAATAATAAAGTGAGTCATTAAAAATGGAAGCAGTAGCAAGATTTAGATTTATTCCAACATCACCTAGAAAAATGCGAACAGTTATTGACTTAATTCGCGGAAAGTCAGTAGAGGAAGCACTAAACATTTTACATTATTGTAAAAAACATTCAGCCAGGGATGCAGAAAAAGTTTTGCGTTCAGCCGTAGCAAACCTTATGAATAAATTTGAGGATGGTCGAATAGAAATTAGCAACTTATATGTGAAAGAAGCTTATGTTGATGGTGGTCCGATGTTGAAAAGAATTTTACCAGCTCCAATGGGTAGAGCTTTTAGGATTAGAAAAAGGTCAAATCATGTTACTATTGTTGTCGCCACAAAGGAAAACAAATAAAGAATAGGTGGATCTTTGGGACAAAAATCAAATCCAATTGGTCTTAGAATCGGTATTATACGAGGTTGGGAATCCAACTGGTATGAAGCAAAATCTTTTGGATTGAAGTTAGTTGAAGATTTTAAGATTCGTAATTACATAAAAAATCGTTTAGAAAATGCGGGTGTTTCAAAAGTAATTATAGATCGTACAGCCAAGGATTTAATAAGCGTAACAATACATACATCTAGACCTGGTGTTGTAATCGGACGTAGTGGTAAAGATATTGCTCAACTTGAACAAGAGTTAAAAAGATTGTTTGATAAAGATTTTAAAGTCCAGATTCATGAAATAAAAAGACCAGAATTAGATGCTGAGCTAGTAGCGAAAAATATTGCAAGACAAATTCAAAATAGAATTTCCCATCGACGTGCGATGAAAACTGCAATTACTGCAGCAATGAGAATGGGTGCTGAAGGAATTAGAATTAAAGCTAGTGGTCGTCTTGGTGGGGCAGAAATGGCAAGATCGGAGCAATACAAAGAAGGAAGAATACCACTTCACACATTTAGAGCAGATATTGATTATAGTACAGCTACTGCTCAAACAATTTATGGCACTACTGGAGTGAAAGTTTGGATCTGCCGAGGTGAAATAATCGGTAAGCTTGGAGATAAATTAGGAGTTTAATCTTTATGTTAATGCCAAAAAGAGTTAAATATCGAAAAGCTCAACGTGGTAGAATGAAGGGTAAAGCAACTCGGGGAAATACCGTAGCTTTTGGTGACTTTGGTTTAAAAGCTCTTGAACCTCATTGGATTACTGCCAGACAGATTGAAGCTTGTAGGGTTGCTCTTTCACGAAAAATGAAAAGAGATGGAAAAATTTGGATACGTATATTCCCTGATAAACCGGTGACTAAAAAACCTCTGGAAACAAGAATGGGTAAAGGTAAGGGTTCTCCAGAGTTTTGGGTAGCTGTGGTGAAACCAGGTAGAGTAATGTTTGAGGTTGGTGGTGTACAACCCGAATTAGCTTTTGAAGCCCTAAAGCTTGCCTCTCATAAATTACCTATTAAGACAAAAATTGTTACAAGAATAGATTATAAACCCGAATAGGTGTACATATGAAAATGTTTGAAATTAGACAAATGACAGATGAAGAATTGCGAAAAAGAATTGAAGAAGAAGAAAATAATCTTTTGGATTTACGGTTCGCTTTGGCCACTAAACAACTAACAAATACTGCTAAAATAAAATTAACAAAAAAAGATATTGCTAGAATGAAAACAGTACTACGAGAAAGAGAGCTTGGTATAGATCGTTCAAAAAAAGCAGATTCTGGTAAAAAGGGGGAGATTAAACAATGAATGAACGTAATAAAAGAAAAACCAGGATCGGCAAGGTAATAAGTAACAAGATGGACAAAAGTATTGTGGTTTCAATTGAACGACGTGTAGCTCATCCTGTTTATAAGAAATATTATAAAAAGACTACGAAATTAATGGCTCATGATAAGAATAATGAATGCCAAATTGGTGATATTGTAGAAATTATGGAATGTAGACCCTTAAGCAAAAGAAAAAAATGGCGTTTAGTTCGGATTATTGAGAAAGTAAAATAATTTTAATAAGAGGAAAACAATGATTCAGGAAGAAACAAATCTCGTAGTTGCAGATAATTCAGGTGCGAAGCGTGTCCGATGTATTAGAGTTTTGGGAGGTAGTAATAGACGCTATGCTACTTTAGGTGATATTATAGTGGTCTCGGTGAAATCTGCGATTCCGGGTGGTGCTGTAAAAAAAGGTGATGTTGTAAGAGCAGTCATTGTTAGAACAAAAAAAGAAGTTCGGCGAAAGGATGGTTCATATATAAGATTTGATGAAAATGCTGCAGTTCTTCTTGATAATCAAAATGAGCCAAAAGGAACACGTATTTTTGGTCCTGTCGCTCGAGAATTAAGAGAAAAGCAGTTCATGAAAATAATATCTTTAGCACCAGAAGTATTATAAGAGGTTTAGATGAAGTTAAAAATTAAAAAGAATGACAATGTAATCGTAATAGCTGGTAACGAAAAAGGAAAGACGGGTAAAGTATTAAAAGTCTTTCCCAAAAAACAAAGAGTTATAGTCGAAGGAGTTAATATTCGAAAGAGACATTCTCGTCCTACGAGGTCAAATCCTCAAGGGGGTATCATTAAAAAAGAGGCACCGATTCATATTTCTAATGTAATGTTAATTGATCCAAAATCTGGTGAAAGAACTAGAGTTGGTTATAAAATTATTTATGACGAAACAACAAAGAAAAATAAACTTATTAGAATTAGTAAAAAATCTGGAGAAATGATTTAGGTTTAACCAATGGCAGATAAAAAACAAAAACAACTAACTCAATCAACTAAACAGACGAAAAAAACAAAAACTGTGGAAGAAGTTAAAGAAAAGGTAATAGAGCAGGTGACATATGAAAAAGTTAAAGCTCGATTTTATGAAATGTATAAGAATGAAATTGTTCCAAAGTTAATGCAAATTTTCAATTATAAGAATGTAATGCAGGTACCTAAGCTTTACAAAATAACTGTCAATATGGGTGTTGGTAAAGCTACACAAGACTCTAAATTACTTGAAGATGCGATGAAAGATTTGGAACTAATAGCAGGTCAAAAACCGGCTATCAGGAAGGCTAAAAAGTCAGTATCAAACTTTAAGCTTCGACAGGGGATGGCAATTGGTTGCATGGTGACCTTAAGAGGTTCTAGAATGTATGAGTTTTTTGATCGCCTGATTAATATTGCATTACCGAGAGTGAGAGATTTTAGGGGTGTATCAGATAAATCTTTTGATGGCAGAGGAAACTATACATTAGGAATAAAAGAACATATTATTTTCCCAGAAATAAATGTGGATAAAGTAAATCGAATTTATGGCATGGATATAACAATAGTTACAACAGCCAAGACCGACACTGAAGCTTATGAATTATTAAAAGCTTTTGGATTTCCATTTCGAAAGAAAGAAATTAGTTAAAGGAGAAAAACTTGGCACGATTAGCACTAATTGTTAAACAAAGTAAAGAACCAAAATATAAAGTTAGAAAATATAACCGTTGTAGCTTGTGTGGTAGACCTCGTGGATTTCTTAGAAAGTTTGGAATTTGTCGTATTTGTTTTAGAAATTTAGCCAGTAGTGGTAAAATTCCCGGTGTCAGAAAAGCAAGTTGGTAAAAAAGGAGCCTAAATTAGTTATGACAATGACTGATCCAATTGCAGATTTTTTAACAAGAATCAGAAACGCTATTAAAGCTAGAAAATTATTTGTAGAAGTTCCTGCTTCGAAAATGAAAATAGATATCGCAAGAATTTTATTTCATCATAAATATATAGATTCTTACGAAGTTATTGAGGATGGTAAACAAGGGATTCTCAGAATAAAATTAAAGTATACTATGGGAATAAGTGCAATAAGTGGCTTAAAAAGAATAAGTAAACCAGGTAGAAAGGTTTACAAAGATGCGAAATCAATAGATAGAGTTTTAAATGGATTAGGAATAGCTATTATTTCAACTTCTAAAGGAATACTTGTAGATAAGCAAGCAAAAAAAGATAATGTGGGCGGTGAAGTAATCTGTCATATTTGGTAATCTTAGAGGAGTATAAGAAGTGTCAAGAATAGGTAAAAAACCAATCGAAATAAAAAAAGGTGTAACGGTAGAAGTTAAGGATGGTGTAATAAAGGTTAAAGGACCAAAAGGTGATTTAATACAAACTTATGATCCGAGAATTTCAATTAAAGTTGAGAATAATCAAGTCATTCTTGAAAGATCTTCAGACGAAAAACAGGTTCGTGCTTTGCATGGTCTCTATCGTTCGCTTATACAAAACATGATTATTGGAACTACCGAAGGATATACTAGAAAATTGGAGATTATTGGTGTTGGTTATCGTGCTGAATGGAAAGGAAGAGGGTTACAATTAGCACTTGGTTATTCACATCCCTTATTTTTTATACCACCAAAGGATGTGAAAATTGAAGTACCTCAACCAACGAGTATTGTAGTGAGCGGAATAGATAAGCAGCTTGTTGGTCAAGTTGCTGCAAAAATCAGGTCTTTTAGACCACCGGAACCATATAAAGGTAAAGGTATAAAATACGAAGGTGAAGTAATTTTACGTAAAGCTGGAAAAACTGCGGGTAAATAATTATGATTAAGCCAAAACCAAAAGCAAGATTGCGCGTAAAAAAATATTTGAAAAAGAGATTACAAAGTGGAACAGACACAAAACCTAGACTCTGTGTATATAGGAGTTTAAGAAATATTTATGTTCAATTCATAGATGATATTAATAATAGAACATTATTTTCAGTTTCTAACCTTTCAAAAGAAGTTAAAAACAAAATAACTGAACATTTAACCAAAACCGAAATTAGTAGAATAGTTGGTAAATCAGCTGCCGAATTAGCTTTAAGTAAGGGAATTGAAACAGGAGTATTAGATAGAAATGGTTTTAGATACCATGGACGAGTAAAGGCACTAGTCGATGGTTTACGAGAAGGTGGTTTTAAAATTTAATAATTTTGCCGGGTCGTCTAAGGGTAGGACAGCGGCCTTTGGAGCCGTATGTAGAGGTTCGAATCCTCTCCCGGCAGCAAATTAATGGAGTAATAAAATTTGAAAACAGTTAGACCGACAGAGCTTGAAAACCTCAAAGAAAAAGTAGTTTATATTAATAGAGTAGCTAAGGTTGTCAAAGGTGGACGGAGATTTAGCTTTAACGCAATAATTGTTGTTGGCGATGGTAACGGTCATGTTGGTGTTGGATTGGGGAAGGCTAACGAAGTAACCGATGCTATTCAAAAAGGAATTGAAGACGCAAAGAAAAATATTGTAAAAGTTCCAGTTATTAAAGGAACAATTCCTCATGAAATTAATGCTAAATATGGTGCTGCTAAAATTTTATTAAAACCTGCGTCTCCAGGTACGGGTTTGATAGCCGGTGGTGGTGTTCGTGCGGTGCTCGAGGCCGCAGGTGTAACCGACGTTTTGACTAAATCTCTCGGCTCATCAAATCCACATAATACCGTTAAAGCTACTTTGAAAGCTTTAACCAACTTATTAGATGCTAATACTGTTACATTTAAGCGTGGTATTACTAAAAAAGAACTGTTTGAATTATGAAAAAACTCAAAGTAACTCAAGTTAGATCAATCATTGATCGCCCTGAAAGACAAAAGAGGACTATCAAGGCATTAGGTTTAGGAAGACCTAATTACACAGTAATTCATAATGATACACCTCAAATTAGGGGAATGATTCGTAAAGTTGTTCATTTAGTAAAAGTTGAAGAAATTGAAGAGTAGCCATGGATATATTAAGTAATTTAAAACCTGCAAAGGGTTCAGTTAAAAAAGTAAAAAGAGTAGGACGGGGACCTGGCTCAGGTCACGGCGGAACCTCTTGTCGAGGAATGAATGGACAAAAATCACGTTCAGGTTATAAATATAGTCCATACTTTGAAGGCGGTCAAATGCCCCTTCATCGAAGAATTCCTAAAAGAGGCTTTAAAAGTCCGTTCAAAGTTGAATATCAACCGTTGAAATTAAGAAGGTTAGTTGATTTTATTAAAAAAAATAACTTATTAAATCAACCAATTACCGCTGAAT
Organism: uncultured Ignavibacteriales bacterium; assembly: GCA_937138605.1. Taxonomy (GTDB): domain Bacteria; phylum Bacteroidota; class Ignavibacteria; order Ch128b; family Ch128b; genus CAKZPH01. The sequence goes on along the minus strand of CAKZPH010000011.1, from coordinate 6,428 downwards.
TGCTATATGAAAAGAAGGCCGTAGGAAGTAAAAATTTACCTATAAAAGTATTAGGAGATGGTGATTTAGATATGAAAATAGATTTAACAATTCATGCGATTAGCAAATCAGCAAAAGAAAAAATTGAATCAGCAGGTGGAACAATTAAATTAGTGAAATTCTAATGGCATCATTTGCAGAAAGTTTCCGAAATATATTTAAGATTCAAGAACTCAGAGAGAGAGTTCTATTTACTCTTGGGTTGCTCATAGTTGTTCGTATTGGCGCACATATTACGTTACCAGGTGTTGATGCTCATGTATTAGCAGAAGCTACTAGGAACGCAACTCAAGATAATTTATTTGGTCTATATGATCTATTTGTTGGTGGTGCCTTTTCCAACGCCGCAATTTTTGCATTAGGTATAATGCCATACATTTCTTCATCCATTATAATTCAATTATTAAGTGCTGTTTTACCATACTTCCAGAAATTACAAAAAGAAGGTGAAGAAGGAAGGAAAAAAATTACTCAACTTACAAGATATGGAACGGTTTTGGTTGCGAGTGTTCAAGCTTGGGGTGTTAGTGTTCGTTTGACATTTATGAATGCAAACGGGGTTCCCATCGTACCTCAAGAGGTTCAAGGTGTACTTTTCACTTTTTCAACAATAATAATTCTTACTGCTGGTACTATTTTCTTAATGTGGATGGGAGAACAAATCACAGAACGTGGAATTGGAAACGGGATTTCTTTAATAATTTTCATTGGAATTGTTGATAGATTACCATACGCGCTTTTAGATGAATATAGACTTTTAGCAGCTGGACAAACAAACTTAATAGTAGAATTAGTTTTCTTGACAATAATGGTTTTCCTAATTTCAGCAGTAGTCTTGATGACACGTGCTGAGAGAAGGATTCCAGTTCAATATGCAAAAAGAGTCGTAGGAAGAAAAATTTTTGGTGGTGTTACCCAATTTATACCTTTGCGTGTGAATACGGCAGGTGTAATGCCAATTATCTTTGCTCAATCAATTATGTTCGTACCTAATACAATCTTGACCTTCTTTCCTGAAAGTGAGTTAATGGCTTCTTTAGCTGGTTATTTTAGGTTTGATTCTTTTGTATATTCATTCTTTTACGCCTTGTTGATAATTTTCTTTACATACTTTTATACAGCCATAGCATTTAATCCAAAAGATGTAGCCGAGACAATGAAAAAGCAAGGTGGGTTTATTCCTGGAATTCGTCCAGGTACACAAACCGCAGAGTTTATAGATAACATTCTCACGAGGATTACTTTACCTGGTTCAATTTTTTTAGCGATAATTGCAATTCTGCCAGCTTTCATATCAAGATTTGGAGTGTCACCCAACTTTGCACAATTCTTTGGTGGTACAAGTCTTTTGATTATGGTCGGAGTTGCTCTGGATACTTTACAACAGATTGAAACTCACTTAAAAATGCGTCATTATGATGGTTTTTTGAAATCTGGAAGGATTAAAGGTAGAAGATAGATTGAATGATCTATATAAAGACCGCTCAAGAAATTGATGGAATTAGAAAAAGTTGTCAAATCTCAGCCGAAATTTTAAAAATTATTGGAGATTTAATAAAACCGGGAATTACGACAAAAATGTTGGATGAATTTGCAGAGGACTATATTAAATCGAAAGGTGCAATACCTGCTTTTAAGGGATATTCACAAGCGGGGAGTTTTAATTTCCCTGGTTCAATTTGCGCTTCTCCAGACGATGTAGTTGTTCATGGAATTCCAAATGATGAACCGTTAAGGGAAGGCCAGATCTTGTCGATTGATGTTGGAGTTTTATTAAACGGTTATTATGGTGATGCTGCTTATTCATACAGTGTTGGAAAAATCAGTGAGTTAAAAAAGAAGTTGATAAAAGTAACCCAAGAGTCTTTATACAAAGGAATAAGAAATGCAATCGATGGAAATCGCGTTAGAGATATATCAGAGGCAGTACAAACGCATGTAGAAAGTAATGGATTTAGTGTGGTGAAAGAATTGACAGGTCATGGAGTCGGTAAATTTTTGCATGAAGATCCATCTATTCCTAATTATGTAATACCAGGAAATAGTCCACGACTTCGAGAAGGAATGACGATTGCAATAGAACCCATGGTTAATGCAGGAAGCTGGCGAGTTAGAACATTGTCTGATGGGTGGACTATAGTGACTGAAGATGGAAAACCATCAGCACATTTTGAGCATACTGTTTTAATAACTAAAAACGAACCAGAAATCTTGACAATTTGATGGGAAAAAAAGATGTAATTACAATGGATGGTATTATTACCGAAACATTGCCAAATGCAATGTTTCGCGTGAAACTTGATAATGGTCATGAAATTTTAGCACATGTTTCAGGTAAAATGAGAATGCATTTTATCAGGATATTAGTTGGAGATAAGGTTCAGGTAGAAATTTCACCTTATGACTTAACAAAAGGAAGAATTATTTATAGATATAAGTAATTTGGAGTTTTCATGAAAGTTAGAGCTTCAGTTAAAAAACGTTGTGAAAATTGTAAAATTATCAAAAGAAAAGGTCAGGTAAGAATCATTTGTAAAAATCCAAAACATAAGCAAAGACAAGGATAAAAGAGGAGAATAAAATTGGCACGTATAGCTGGAATTGATTTACCAAAGAACAAAAAGATTGCTTATGCATTGCCATTGATATATGGAATTGGTAGGTCAAATACTTGGGATATCTTGATGGCAGCTAATATAGATCCTAATAAAAAAGTTGGTGATCTTACTCAAGAAGAAATTGCTGCTATAAGAAGCGTTATTACTTCAGATTATAAGGTTGAAGGTTCTCTACGAACTGAAGTTCAAATGAATATAAAAAGGTTGATGGATATTGGCACTTATCGAGGTTTACGACATCGTAAAGGTTTGCCTGTGAATGGACAAAGAACGCGAACAAATGCAAGAACTAGAAAAGGTAAGAGAAAAACTGTTGCCGGAAAGAAAAAAGCAGTGGCTAAGAAATAATTAATAGGAGATAAGAACTTGGCAAAAGTACAGAAAAGGTCGAAAAAGAAAATTCATATAGATCCAAAAGGTGTTGCTCATATTCAAGCCTCATTTAATAATATCATTGTTACCATTACCGATATTTATGGAAATACAATAGCATGGTCTTCTGCAGGTAAAAATGGATTTAGAGGTTCTAGGAAAAACACACCATTTGCGGCACAGGTAACAGCTGAGGCTGCCGCCAAAGAAGCTTACGATTCAGGTATTAGAAAAGTTGAGATTTTAATAAAAGGACCTGGCGCTGGTAGAGAGGCTGCAATTAGAGCTATTGCTAATGCGGGAATAACTATTGAATCAATAAGAGATATTACACCCATTCCACACAATGGATGTAGACCACCAAAAAGAAGAAGAGTTTAATAATTGGAGAGTTAATAAATGGCAGTTTATCATGACGCTGTATGCAAATTATGTAGACGAGAAAGACAAAAGTTATTCTTAAAAGGTACTAAGTGTTATACTGAAAAATGTCCTCTGGAAAAGAAAAATTATCCGCCAGGACAACACGGTACTTCTAGAAGACCCAAGATAAGCGAATATGGTATTCAATTAAGAGAAAAACAAAAAGTCAAAAGAATTTATGGAATTCTTGAAACTCAATTCAAGAATTATTTTGAAATTGCCCTCAGTCAAAAAGGTCGTACGGGTGAGAATCTTATAAAACTTTTAGAAAGAAGATTAGATAATGTTGTTTACAGGCTGGGTTTTGCTATTTCTAGAAAAGCTGCACGACAATTGGTTCGTCATAGACATATATTAGTTGATGGCAATCTTGTTGATATACCATCGTATCTTGTTAAACCAGGTCAAGTAATATCTATTAAAGAAAAGAGCAAAAAACTCGATATCATTCATAATTCGCTTAAGAGAGTTAAAGAAGGCACTTATCCCTGGTTACAAATAGATAAAGCTACGCTCTCAGGTACCTTTTTACATGTACCAGAACGTACAGATATTCCATTGAATACTAATGAACAACTAATAGTTGAGCTTTATTCCAAATAATCAATAACCTTAGGAAAGGTTGAAAGATGAGTTTATTATTGCAATTGCCTGAGAAAGTTACTCTTGATCATCAAAGCTACTCCACTACTTTTGGTCGTTTTATTATCCAACCTCTAGAAAGAGGTTACGGAATTACAATTGGTAATGCGTTAAGAAGAGTCTTGATTTCCTCAATTCCAGGAACTGCGTTCAAAGCTATCAAGATTGACAATATTTTACATGAATATAGTACTATTGAAGGCGTTAAGGAAGATGTTGCTGAAATCATTCTTAATATAAAGCAAATTAGATTTAAGCTTCTTAATAATAGAACGACAAAAATAACCTTGAAGATTAAAGGACCAGGTGACTTCAAAGCGGGAGACATTCAAAAACAAGCACCTGATTTGGAGGTTTTGAATCCAGAAAGCCATGTGGCAACTTTAACTAAAAATGCTAATTTCACGATGGAATTGTGGATTGGACAAGGCATCGGTTATGTTCCTGCTGAAGAAAATAAAAGTCCCGAATTTACTATTGGTATAATTCCAATAGATTCAATTTACACTCCAATAAAAAATGTAAATTATTTTGTAGAAACAATTCGATTTGCAAATCGTGACAACTTAGAAAAATTAACTCTTGAAATTACAACGGATGGTTCAATTACACCCGAAGATGGTCTGAACACAGCTGCAAAAATTCTAAAAGACCATTATGAATTCCTATACGGATACAAAGTAGAACCAAAAGTATTTGAGAAAGAGAAACCACGAGATCCTGAAAAAGAACGATTGAAAAAAATATTGAATATGAGCGTGGATGAGCTTGAACTATCAGTTAGAGCTTATAATTGTTTAAGAGGTGCAAGTATTAAAACACTTGCTGATCTTGTAAGAAGAGAAGAAAGTGAATTGCTTAGATTCAGAAACTTTGGAAGAAAATCCCTTGATGAAATAAAGGGGAAAATACAAGAGTATGGTCTTGAATTTGGAATGAACGTAGATAAAATCCTCGAAGACGAGAAAGAGTAAAAAGGATAAGAAAAATGAGACACGCAGTTAAAGGAAGAAAATTAAAAGTCACATCAAGTCATAAGAAAGCATTATTATCAAATCTTGCAACATCTCTTTTAAGGCAAAAGAGAATTAAAACAACTGTAGCGAAAGCAAAAGAATTAAGAACTTTTGTTGAAAAATTAATAACAAAAGCAAAACGTCAAGACATTGCGGCAAGAAGACATGTTGCAAGGTTTATTCATGATAGAGCGGTTGTAAAAGAATTATTTGATGAAATTATAGCAAAAATTGGTGATAGACCTGGTGGTTATACAAGAGTAGTAAAACTAGGTTCACGTAGAGGCGATGGAGCTGATTTAGCTCTAATAGAGTTAGTTGATTATAATGAAGGAGTCATAAAAACACCAAAGTTAAAAGAAAGTAAAAAAGCAGAGCAGAAGGTGGTTGAGCAAAAAGAAACAAAAACTGAGTCTAATGAACCACTAACCGAAGCGTCGGACAAATCAGAAACTTTAAGCAAAAAAACTCAAAAGATTGAAGACATTACAACTGAAGATCAAAAAGAAGAAAACAAATAAACGTAGATTGGATATTCTTAAAAGGAGTAGTTAGTAGATTACTGACTACTCCTTTTTTATTTGATAAATGATTTTTACAAAATGAATATCGATTATCAAAATTCCAGGCTTTTTAAAACTATTTATAAAACAGATCAGTTAAAAAATTTCAATTTTCCAGAAATTGTTTTCATGGGTAGATCTAACGTCGGTAAGTCCAGTTTAATTAATTCATTACTTGGGGTGAAATTAGCGAAGGTTAGTCAAACTCCTGGTAAAACTCGTTCAATAAATTATTATGTTGTTGATGAAAAATTTTTTTTGGTGGATTTACCAGGCTTCGGTTATGCTAGCACAAGTAAGATCGAAATGGAAAGATTCTCTAAATTGATTACGGATTATCTTGTTTCAAGTTCGAATATTAATCTCGTTTGTCATCTTATTGATTCAAGAATTCCTCCTACACGCTTGGATGAAATAGCTAAAAATTATGTGAAGAGTTTTGGACTTGATTATTGTATTTTATTAACGAAAGTTGATAAATTGAAACAAAGTGAGAAATCTAAATTGATAAATTCAATCAAATATTTTATTGATACTGACGCTGTTTCTGTCATCACTTATTCGGCCAAGACTCATGAGGGGAAAAAAGAGCTTCAAAAACTCATAACATTGAAATTACTTCAAAAAACAAAACTTAATTAAATGAATCTAAATATTAAAAGATTAATAGTATTAACTGCTTTAGTCACTCTGATACTATTAACGTTGTTTACTCAATCAAGCATTCTAAAAATAATTTTTGCACTTCTGTTAAT
>CAKZPH010000010.1 GCA_937138605.1 uncultured Ignavibacteriales bacterium | reverse complement strand
AATGGTTATTATTGGAAATTTGATAGCTGATTTACTTATTGCCCGCTTTAATCCACAAATTGCATCAGAATCTATCTAATACTCATGAAAGTGAAGAAGGTATTTCTGTTTTTCTTTCTGATTTTAATGTTAGGTATGATTCTTATTAGAATTGAAGTCATAACTGATGGATTGAAATTAATTTATCTTTTAACGGGGAAGATGTTATATGATTTTGATGGATTTATTAATGAACTTGATAATAAAACAATAGATTTTACTTTATCAGTGAAGTTAAGCATAATTTTATTTTTACTTATTGGATTATTTTTGATTAGCACAATTTGTACAACAAATCTTAAGCTTTTTAATAGGATTTACGAAAAGTTAATTGCATTAGATAACGAGTTCTTTTTGGGACTTTTGTTAAGTATCTTTTTTGTTTTTCTTTTGATTACTACACCCGTTTTAATTCCTCATAATCCAGATTTTCAAAAAGATTTAGTTTTGACAAAACATCTTCCACCACTTACAAATGTAAAATTTGTTGAATATAAATCTAACTTTCCTGATGCTCTTAATAAGCTAAGGGATGAACTCGTATACCGTAATAACGAAAACAGACGTGTATATTTTAATGATTTAGAGTTATTAAATGATGAGTTAATCATTAAACAGAATGAGAGACAATTAAAAATTGCAGTAAAAAATCTTATCAGTGAAAATGGTCTTCCGGTTGTAAAACGAAAATTTTTTATTCTTGGAACGGATGAGTTTGGAAGAGATTTGCTTAGCAGGATTGTTGTAAGCATTCGAATTTCGTTAGTAATCGGATTATTGGCAATTTTGATTTCATTCTTCATTGGAGGATTAATTGGCTATACATCGGGCGTTAAAGGTGGATTAATCGATAGCATATTAATGAGATTAGTTGAATTTTCCCTTTCCATCCCGGCTTTATTTTTTGCAATTTTTATGATTGCTTTTTTTGGAAACTCTATTTCACTTTTAGTGATAATTTTTGGCTTATCTGGATGGATGTTTGTTGCAAGAATTGCAAGGAATAAATCAATTTCACTTAACAGGAAAGAATTTATTCAAGTTTTGCGTTTACTTGGTCTATCTGAATTTAAAATAGTTTTGAAACATATTATTCCAAATTCGATCTCACCTATATTGATCACTTTAATTTATCAACTAAGCACTGTTATTATTGCTGAATCGGCATTGAGTTTTTTGGGACTCGGTGTACAACCACCAACACCGACTCTTGGAAATATCATTAAAAGTGGTTATGATTATATAAATAATTCCATTTGGATTTTAACTTTTGGAAGTTTAACGTTAGTATTTCTTATTCTAACTTTCAATTTATTGACAGAAGGACTCAAGAAAATATATCTTAATGAATGATTATAAATTTCAGATATAAGCTAATATCAAAATTGGGCGGGGGAATCAGCGAAGTTTTTTTAGCTGAAGATTTATCTGATCAGAATAAAAAAGTTGCTATAAAAATCATATCATCTTCAATAAACGACGATTCCAAAATCAATAGTTTAAGAAATGAATTCAACATATTACGCGCTCTCAATCATCCTAATATTGTACGCGTATTTGAGTTAAAGAGGATTTATAATTCCAATGACCAATCACTCTTGAGTAACTACTTTTTAGTTTCCGAATATGTGAAAGGGAAAAACCTGTTTGAATTTTTTAATACGGATTATTCAGACAAATTTCTTGGAGATTTTTGCATTGCGGTAGTTCAAATTTGTGAAGCTCTCTATTATATACATCAAGCAGGATTAATTCATTTTGATATTCGTCCCGAAAATATTTTAGTCAGCTATAAAAGCAAGTCTATTCAAACTAAACTAATTGATTTTGGTTTTAGTGCTTTTTCATTAAATGTAAAAAAGGGGACCATCGGATATCTCGCTCCCGAAATAATTTTTGAAAATGTTGCCACACATAAATCTGACTTATACTCTCTTGGAGCAACACTTTTTTATGTTCTGGAAAGAAAAGAACCAAATCTAGAAAGTAGTTTAACTGAAACCTTTAAAAAATATGATGAATATGAAATATTTCAATTGAGGGAAAATTTACCTGATTTTCTTCATTTAATCATTAAGAGATTAATGGCTAAAAAACCCGAAGAAAGGTTTAATAATGCTCTTGAAGTAATTGATTATTTGCCTGAAGAGTATAGACCAAAGAGAAAAATTTGGTTCGTTCCGAAGTTCATTTATCCAAGAGAAGAAGAATTTAACAATATTAAAAATTTTATTTCAGGTTTTACAGATAAGATATCTAAGTTACTAATTGTTGGTGAAGAAGGAACGGGGAAGTCATTTCTTATAAGCGAAGTCGTAAATTTTTTAGAAGAATCAAACCTAACCTATTTTCAAATATCCCCGTCTCAAACAGCTTCAAATAGACTTAATTATATTTTTAGTTTTATAGAACAAATCAAGATTGTGTCAAAGTATAAACCAAATTTAAGTGATGAAGAACTGGATGAGGAAATCAGAACTTTAGAGAAATTAATAATGAGCAGTCGTCCCACTGATGAAGAAACAGAAATTATTAAAAATTACTTAAGACGAATTCTCATAAAAGTTGCATTACGTGAACCCTTTGTAATAATTATCGATGACTTTGAATTACTTGATGATATTTCTAAATCGTTACTCCTAAATGTTTCTTCCATTCTTGCTCAATATAATGTTAAATTCATATTAACAGTATCTACTTATTATATAAAAGATTTTGAAAGTAATAATTTATCAAATTCGGAGCATATCATTCTTACACCACTCTCTAAGGATAAAGTCAGGTTGTATCTAGAGAAAGCATTTCATTTTGATTTTCCATACGATGAAGTTACAGATTTGATAGTGGAATTCACAGATTGTTATCCCTCTACAGTTAACGAATTTATAAATTATTCCATTTTAGAGGATTGGCTAACTTACGATTCCTCGGGTTTTCATATCGATAAGAAAAAAATAAACGAAATTAAGTTACGACAATTTACTTCACAATTAAATGAACTTAGACTAAATAAAATAAGTAAACTTTCCCTTTCCATTTTGAAATATCTTGCATGTTCGAATGTATCGCTCACACCTGGTGAACTTAGTTCTCTGATAAATTATTCTGAGACAGAAATTAGAGATGAATTACAATTTCTTTCTTACATTGGTTATGTTAACTATTCTCACAAAGGTGAACAAGCCCAGATTGCAATTCCTGCTTTAAGAAAATATTTAATTGAAATTCTTACAGATGTGGAAGCATATTACATTAAATTAGCAAATCTTTTTGAAAGCAAATCAGCTCCACCTTATGTAATCGCAGAACTTTATGAAAAGACTGTTTTTAAAGATAGAGCCTTTCATTACTACAAAATTTCTGCATTTGAAGCGAGTAAATATCTTGCATTTCCGCAAGTTGAAAAGTTTTTGTTGAAGGCCATCAATTTAACAGACAATTCTGATGAGCTGAAAAGTCTAAAATTTTTATTGGCAAATTGTTATTACTATCTTTCAGACTATGAGAAAACTAAGGCAGTAGTTTTCAATTTATTTGATAATTTTACTTTAAGTGATTATGAAAAGTATGAGTTAAATCTTCTGGTTGGAAGTGCTTTATATAAAAAAGGAGAAGTAGATGAAGCTTATGACTATTTTGATTTAGCTTATAAGTATGCTCAAACTCCAGAACAAAGAATACACATTGATCTACAGCAAATTAAAATGGAGAGCGTTCTTGGTAATTATACTATTGTCCGTAAGAAATGTGAGAATTTACTTTATGAACACATTGAACTGATGGATAATAAAACTCTTGCTGATATTTACAATAATCTTGGAATTGTAAGTTCTATTGCGGGACATTATGAAGATGCCATTTCTTACTTTGAAAAATCAAAACAACTCTATGAATCAGACTCAGAAAAATACAAGCTTACTCAAATCTATTTGAATTTGGGGAATATATACCAAATCCTAGGAGATAAGGAAAACGCCCGTAGCTATTGGAATGTTGCTCTTGAACTCTGTGAAGCCTTTGGTAATCTTTCAAAGAAGGGATTGATACTGAATAACCTCGGTAACTCTTATCAAGATGCACTTGAATATGAAGTCGCTATCAAATATTACAATGATGCTAAAAACATTTTTGAAACTATCAACGATAACTATGGCTATAATCTTTCACTCTTTAATTTAGCTGAAACACACTTATTTATTTGTGATTATTTTTATGCATTAAAGTATGTGGAAGAATCAATAAAAATTTCCCGCGCAATGTTAGATGTTGAAGGTTTAGTTCTAGGATTGTTTATTCAAGGTATTTTGCTCTTTGAGCTTTATAGAATTAAAGAGTTAGAAAGAGTAATTGAAGAGTTATTGGATATCATCGAAGAAAATAAACTTCAAACAACGCATTTACAATATTATCTTTATTTGACTGGAATTATTCTTTATTACCAAAAAAATTATGAAGAGGCAGATATTCAGCTTTCACTTGCTCAAGAATTATTTAGTCAAACTGATAAAAAATTCTGGTATTCTCGTATTACATTAGATATTATGTGGTTAAAACTATACAAGGGTGAGTATGAATCTGTGATTAGATTATTTGATGAATTGAAAAAAAATAACTATTCAAAATTAAATAAATTGATACTGGGAGAAGGATATTTAATCTTGGGAGAGTTAGCACGACGTCCTGGAAATAATCTAGAGCAACCAGCTATATATTATTTTGATAAGGCAATTGAATTGGTTGCACAGAGCTATATAGGTGAATCAACCTGGCAGATTTTGTTTGTCTCATCGGAAGAATATTTAAGAAAAGGAGCTGTTAAAAAAGGGCTAGAGTTATTTCAACAGGCAAAAAATATCTTAAATTATATAGTTTCAAAGATATATGTATTGGAATACAAAAATTCATATCTTGCACATGTAAAACGCAAAGGTTTCCTATCTAAGATTAATAAAATTGAGAACTTGTTCTGAAAATGGTAGAACATAAATACAAAGTACCGATCATCATTTTTAATTCGATGGGATGTGAAAATGTTGATTGGCTCTTTAAAACTATTAAAAATACTTCCGTTAAAAGCTTAATTGATAAGGAATTTAAAATTGCATTTTCTAGACCAGGAGAAATAATTGTAATTTTTAACGTTACATCTGAAAATCTTTTCGATATTGATTTAATAAAAGAAAAATTTGAAAATTTTAATACCATTTATCCTTTTATTTTAACAAAAAAAGAGTTCTTCCCTGGATTTTCTCAAATAATAAGAAGTGGATTCAATAAGATCTATTTTTTTCCAGATGAACAATTCATTTTAAGAAGAGATATCGAGCTCACAGTAGAAAATATCTTGCAGAAAAAACACGAAGCTACACGTGAGAGTCTTCTTAAAAGAATTGGGTTTGAAAATATAATTGGAAAATCAGAAGCAATTCAAAAATGTATAGAATTAGCAAAGAAAGTAAGTAAGGCTAGTGATGCAAATGTTTTGTTACTTGGAGAAACTGGTACAGGTAAAGAGCTTTTTGCCAGAGCAATACATTACAACTCTAGTCGAGCTAATTATCAATTTGTAGAAGTAAATACTTCTGCCATACCTGAAAGCCTTTTCGAGTCAGAATTATTTGGTTATGAGAAAGGAGCATTCACAGACGCTAAAACGTCAAAGATAGGATTATTTGAATTGGCAAATAGAGGAACAATATTTTTTGATGAGATAGGTGATTTAAATCAAGCTCTTCAGGTAAAACTACTTCGTGTAATCGAGACAAAAGTAATTAGACATTTGGGGGGAATAAAGGATATAAATATTGACTGTCGAATACTTGCAGCTACTAATCAAGAACTCGAAAAACTTATAAGCTTAAAAAAGTTTCGTGAAGATTTATACTATCGCCTTAATGTAATGGAAATTCATTTACCACCTTTACGAGAAAGAGTTGAAGATATAATCCCTATTGCAGAAAACTACATTAAAATTCTTAATTCAAAATATAATAAAGAAATTGAAGGTTTTACAAAAGAAGCTAAGAAAAAACTGATTAATTATAATTGGCCTGGTAATGTGAGAGAATTGCAAAATGTAGTGGAGAGGTCTTTTATATTGTCAAATTCCAAAGTTATTCGTGAAGATAATATCCATATAGGGATTGAATCTGTTTTTGGTTCAGTTAAGAAAAAACAAATTGAAGTAATTTTTAATCTCGACGAATCCAATCTGAAAAAACTAGAAAAAAAAATAGTTGAAGAAGTACTTAAGCACGTATATGGTAACAAGTCCCTTGCTGCAAAAAAACTGGGAATTTCTCGCCCAAGTTTGTTAAAAATACTTAATGAAATTTAGTCCTACTTGTGCCCTCTGTAAAAATTTTTTACATCATTGACGTGCAGTCTCGGTATTCCATTGTTTCATAATAAATTAGACTCTTACCATTGAGATAAATATTAAGAAAAGCAGAGTTTTTTTATTAAAATTCTAAACCACAAATTTCTCTTAATAACCTCAAGAACGAACAACTTTAAAAAATTGGCTAATATTAGCCAGCGAAAATTAGAAGTAAGTTAAAAATAAAGGTTTTTTTATGCATTTTTTGTGGTACTAAAATTGAGCTTATATCACACAATTTGATAAGAAACAAAAAAGGAGAGTCATATGAAAAGATTAATTTCACTCCTCGTCGTTGTGCTTTTTTTAAGCACATTAATCATAACTGGTTGTAAAGAGGCGGTGACGCCAGTAACACCAGTCGATAATTTGTCACTTGTTCAGGATAAAAACACACCTCCGCCAGGAGTTACTTTCCTGAAGGCAGTTACAAATCCAAAACTAAATTCAACTAACTTAATAGTTACTGCTAGCGCAACTCTTGATCCAGCAGTTGGTGGTACTGTTGGTGGTTCAGAAACATTTAACAATTCTGTTTATATTCCCGCAAATACATTTAATCAAACCACTACTTTTACAGTAACAGCCAGTGATCAAGAATTTAGCTGGGTAGAGTTTGGGCCATCTATGACGTTTAATGGATCCGTTTTAGTAACACTTGATTTTAGCCGCTTTGGTTTAACACAAAAAGAAGCAAAAAAACTTAAAGTTTGGTATTTCAATGAAAATACAAACCAATGGGAGAAAGTAAAACCACCGTACTATTACACAGAAACAGCCGTGAGCTTCTGGACAAAGCACTTCTCAAGATATGGGTGGGGCAACTAATAGATAACCCACCGAATTTTATATTAGGAGAGAAGTGATGAATAAAATCAAAACATTTATTGACGAATTGTTTGAATTATCAGTGAGATATCTTGGTGAGAAGGAGGTTAACTCAATAAAATCAATATTGGAAGAAGCTGAAAAATACGAGGTTGGATTAGCTCTAAAAGCACGCAAGTCCGATAAAGAAGAAAACAATCTGATAGAAAAAATTCGCGCTCAATACTATTCTGATACTCTATTAACTTTCGTAAAAAACAAAATTTCATTAGAGGCATTTACAAGTTACTTAATTGATTTTGGAAAATTATGTCTGGACTTTGGAGAAATTGCTTGTGCGGAACATTCTTTATCTCAAGCAATTGATATAGCAGGTTCGGAGAGAAAGTATAAAATTTTGATTGCTCAGGCATTTTTCTATCGAGCTGAAACCTACGTACGCTCTACCCGTTGGAATTTTGCGCTATCAGACATCAAGAAAGCAAGACAACTTTATATTGAAAATAGAGATAAAAAAGGTCTAGCTTGTGTTGAAAACTTAACAGCCATAGTAAATTCTGAAAGAGGAAAGTTAAAAGTTGCCCTTAAACATTACAATGAAGCCCTTAAGATTTTTAACAAAATAAAGGATGATTTGTGGATTGGCATTTTGGAAATGAATATTGGAAATCTTAAAACGATTCAATCTGAGTGGGATAATGCTTATACACATTATAAAAGGGCAATGCACATTTTTGAAAATTTGATGGACTTTAAACGATTAGCTTTAGTTCGCTGTAATATAGGATTATTGTTCAGAAATAAAGGCGAACTTGAACCTGCTCTAACGGAATTTGATCGTGCCTTAGACTATGCAACACAAGATGGTTATTTACTTGCAAAGGGGCTATCTTATTTGGGTAAAGGCAATATTTATGCATTACTAGAAGATTTTGGGATTGCAATTGAATTTTGTAACAAAGCCCTCGAAATATTTTATAAATTAATGGATAAAGTTGGTCTTGCTGAAACTTATAGAATAAAAGGAGTTATTCAACGGGATACATCAAATTATGAAATTGCTGAAACCTACCTTCTCACCAGTTTACGTTTATCTACTGAAGTGGAAAGTAAGCTTAACATGGCAGAAGTGATGTATGATTTGGGAATTTTATATCGTAAATGGAATAAACCAGATATGGCTAAAAAGTATCTTGAAATGTCAAGAGAAAATTTTAATAAGCTAGGGTCTAAAGCGAATCTTGAAAATATAAATTTAATTTTAGAACGGACTAAATAATCAAGAAGGATTGAATAGTATGCGTTTCGCCGACTTTATATCTCAGAAAAGTAATGTATTTCCAATTGATGAATTAAATCAAGTTGAATTTGAAAAAATCAAACTTGAAATGATTCTTAATATTATTAAGATAATCAACAATTCTCTTGTTCTTGAGGATGTTCTTAATCTTGTTATGATTAATGCAATCAGGCTAGCTCGGGCGGAGCGAGGGTTTTTGTTACTCATTGATGACTCCTCTAATGAACTGAGATATAAAGTCGGCATGAATTTAAACGGAGAATTTTTAAGTGAGGATGAATTTGAGATAAGTAAGAGCGTGGTTAAAGATGCTTTTGAATTAGGGGAGACTATTTGTATTGAAGATGCTAAAGGGGATAAAAATTTTCAGTCTCGTGCAAGTGTAATGAATCTGCAACTCCAAACAATTATGTGTACCCCTCTGATTACTAATAATGAGAAATTGGGTGTCATTTATATTGACAGTAGAAATTTGACTAATATTAAAAAAGCGGAAATTATTCATCTTTTTGAAATTCTAGCAGGACATGCAGCAATTGCAATTAAAAATGCAAAACTTTACAAAAGTCTGGATACCGCGTTTAATGAACTTCAAACACTTCATGAAAAATTAATTGCATCTGAGAGAATAGTCTTAAAGAAAGAAATTAACGCACAGGTTGGTAATGAAATTCAAAGTCTTGTTCATCTTGCACTTCTTGAAAATGATAGTGTGATGAAAAGGTTACAAAAGTTAAAAACGTTTATTAATCCACCAAACTCAGAGAATTTAGATGATATAATTCGGAAGATGCAAGTAGCAATTGAAAGTATCAGAAAAATTCAAAGGTATTCTCAAACGTTAATTTCTAGCACTCGTTTTGAACCTATAAAAAAAATGGGAGATTTGAATAGAACTATTCGAAATGTGATAGAATATTTGAAAAGAACCAACAAGTTTAAGCTTGTCACTTTCGAAGTGAATTTGGATAAGTTACCACCCTTTGAATACGATATTGAACAGATAGAACAGGTTATAGTTAATATTATTACTAATTCAGTTGAGAACAAATATGATGCATTAATAAAAATAACAACATATTTTGATGAACAACACAATCAAGCTATAGTAAAAATTAACGATAATGGTCCAGGTATTCCTCAAGAAATACAAAATGTCTTGTTCTTCAGCCGAGTAAATAATCAAATGGAAGGGAAAGGTTACGGGTTATATATTTCCAAGAAAATAATTGATAACCACAATGGAAAAATCCACCTAGTTTCTGAACCTGAAAGAGGCACCACAATTTATTTCTCCTTACCTATAAGCTAGTCTATTATAAAACCTTTTTGTTTATTAATAAAACAAGTAGTTTTGTAAAAAGATAAGTGGAAACTACGACAATGATAACGGAAGAAATTTTTGATAAGCTTTATTCCTTTTCATCTGATCTGGTCGTACTTTTCAATTCATCAGGAAAAGTTTTAAAGTTCAATGAGATTACTAAAAAGTTTTTTCATAATTATTCGAACGTTCAGGATATCGTAAACAAAATAAATATTGATTCAAATTCTAAAGGAAATATTAAATTTAATATAGGGAATGATCAGCATCAATTTGTATATCAAACTATAAAATTTGAAAATGGACTAAATCTTCTCATGTTGAAAACGGTCCTAAACAATCTCGATTTTTATAATAGAATTTTTCCAAATATTCCCGTTGCGATTGTAGTCTATGATAAAGATGGAAATATCAGATGTTGGAACAATCATTTTCTTGAAATGTGGGGTATAACGGAAAGAGAGATAGAAAATTATAACGTTTTTTTTGATGACAAGCTTAAATCTCTTGGACTTCTGGAAAAAATAAATGAAGTCTTTCAGGGCAAACCTTTACTTTTTATAGAAGGTTATTATGATTCACTCTTGGAGAAAGGTAAGGGGTACAAAATTTGGATTGATTCAACTCTTTTTCCTTTGATGAATGAGAACAACGAAGTTGAAAATGTAGTAGCAATTTATAATGACATAAGTGAGGTAAAACTTGCTCAAGAAGAAATAAAGATTGCTCGAGCGTCGGCTGAAGAGGCGAATCGATTAAAAAATGCTTTTATGGAAAATTTATCCCATGAAATTCGTACTCCTCTAAATTCCATTATTGGTTTTAGTGATTTAATTTCTGAATTGGTGAAAAATCAACTTAGTCAAGAAGATTTTGAATTAATTGAAAATTTCAGGAAAGGAATAAACAGGCTTTACAGAACATTAACTCAGATACTAGAACTTTCCCAAATTGATACAGGAAGTTATGAAATCAAAATAGAGCCAGTTGACATCGCCAATGAAATAAAAAAAGTAAAAGAAGAGTTTGAATCAGAAGCTAATTCTAAAGGATTGGATTTTTTAATAAATTTAGATGACAATTACAGGATTGTTCTTGCTGATAAACCAGCTTTAGATAAAGTTTTAAGAAATCTTGTTGAAAATGCCATTAAATTTACTAATTCTGGATATATCAAGATAGAATCAAACGTGAATGATACAAAAAATTTGTTATTCGTTTTCATTAAAGATACAGGGATTGGAATGAGCGAAGAATACTTAGATCACATATTCGAGCCCTTCAGTCAAGAGGAAACTGGTTATTCGAGACCCTTTGAAGGAACAGGACTCGGGCTAGCATTAGCTAAAAGATACCTTGATTTAATGAACGGTACAATCACCGTAAATAGTGTTAAAGGAGTTGGAACTACTTTTACATTCACATTACCAATTTACACTCAAAAAATTTAGAGTTAAAAATTTAATTGATTTATGGAAGAAATAAAAAATTCTCGTTCAAAAAATAACGTTTTGTGGATATTTCTAATTCTCACCTTAGTTGTTCTTGGGTTGGAATTTTTAATATATCAAATTGAACAGAAAAGGATTATCGAAGATGAACATAAGAACTTGACATTTATTGCTCAAAGGGAAGAGAGAAATTTACTTGATTGGTATTACACACATAAAAATTTTGCAGAAAATTTATACAATTCAGTAATTCTACGTGATCTTGTTAAATCAATTAGTAATAATCCCCGGGATGCCAGGTTACAATTATTTCTTGATGATTATTTTCAAAAAGAAGCTTTTGAAAAGCATTTTTTAACTGTTATTCTATATGATACCTCATTAAACTATATTTATGCTTATAAAAAAATTTACTACAATATTTCAAGTTTTACCAGAACAAAATTACTCGAACTCGAAAATGATAATTTGTTCTATATTTCCCGGGTGATAAGAAGGAAACATCCTATTTACGAGAATCCAATTCCTGTTATTGAGTTTACAGTTTTAGTTAATACTTCTAATCCAAGATCGAAGCTATTTCTTACTTTTGTAATTGATGCAAGGAAATCCATTTTTTCATTATTAAATACGTATTCAAATCAAAAGAATACGATGGAATCGCTTTTATTGACCGAAGAAAATAATGATGCGATTTATCTTAATGACTTACGTTTTCTTTTCACGAATGAAATAGAACTGAGAGCAAAGGATGGTGCTGATCAAATTCCAGGAAAAAAGATTTCTGTTTCTAGAAAAGGAATATCCGAGGGACTTGATTACAGAGGTGAGAAAGTTTACGCTCATATAACTTACATCCCACAACTTCATTGGTTTTTAGTTATAAAAATTGATGTTAAAGAAGTTTTAATTGGAACTAATAAAGTTCTATATACGATTTCTGGCTCTATTATTTTAATTCTTTTTCTCTTCATTGTACTCTTTGGTGTTTTGTGGCGAAAAGAGGAGTTTGAGAAGATTCGGCAAGAGTTAGAATTACAAAAGCTGCAAAGCTTAATTAATCAGAAATATCAGATAATAAGTAAATATGCTAATGATGCTTTCTTGTTAATTAATAAAAATGGTTTAATAATCGAAGCAAATGATAAAGCTGTTGATATGTATGGCTATTCAGTTAATGAACTTAAGGGTAAGCCTTATACACATCTCGAATCAGATGCAACCAGAAGAGATTTTGATGAACTTTTATCTAAGATTAGTAAAGAAGGAAGTGATCTATTTGAATCAATCCATATTGATAAGTATGGGAAAGAATTCTTTGTAGAAATTTCTGCAAAAATTATATCAATAGAAAATGAGCTATTTGTTGTTTCTATAATTCGTAATATAGATGATAGAAAAAGAGCCGAATTTGAACTACAAGAATCGGAAAAAATATTTCATTCACTTTTTGAACACGCTTATGATTCCATTCTTCTTTTGAAGGAGGGGATAATTACAAACTGTAATTCAAAAGCATTAAGTCTATTCAAATGTGAGAAAGAACAAATAATTAATTTGCATATCAAAGAATTATTTTCCGAAGAAGACAATGAGGTTATCATTTCATTTTTGACCAATCTCACAAACAATGAAAATGTACAACAAACATACAACTTAAAGCTTAGAAGATTTGATGGAAATGTATTTTGGGGTGAGTTGAACTTTAGTTCCATTGAAGTGAAAGAAGAAAAGGTCACTCAATTATTTATTCGTGATGTTACTGAAAGAAAACAATTTTTAGAACACTTGGAAAAATTCAAAAATGCTTTTGCTAATACTGATGAAATGATGATGATAACAGACAAAAACGGTTTTATTGAATATGTAAATCCAGCATTTGAGAGAATTACTGGTTATACTTTAGAGGAAATAAAAAACAAGCAACCAAGTATATTAAAGTCAGGGCATCATCCTGAGGAATTTTATCGGAATATGTGGAATACGATTTTGGCTGGTAGATCCTGGCAAGGATTAATTGTTAATCGGAGAAAAGATGGAAAAGAATATACTGAGGAAATGATTATTTCCCCCATTAAGGATGAAAAAGGAGAAATAATTTCATTTGTAGCAGTTAAGAAGGATGTGACAGAAAGAATTAAAGCCGAAGAAGTCCTAAAACTTGCAAAGATTAAAGCTGAAGAATCGGATAGAATTAAAACGAATTTTTTGAGCATGATGTCGCATGAAGTGAGAACACCACTTACAGTTATTCTTGGATTTCTTGATATAATTAAATCATCCATTAGTGAAGATGCTTTCCCTGAGAAAGAGCATATCTTTGGCATAATTGAAAGAAATAGTAAACGACTTATGACATTGATAAATGATATTATTGATATATCTCGAATTGAATCAAATGAGATGAAATTACAACTAGAAACACTTCCCCTTCTTCCTATGTTGATGAAGATAACGGCTGAATTTGAAATGGAAGCAAGAGCCAAGGGACTTAGAATTATTGAAGACTTCGACGTTGATGACGTTTATGTTAATGTTGATGAAAATAGATTTCATCAGATAATGGCTAATTTATTTTCTAATGCGGTAAAGTTTACTTCACATGGAGAGATAACATTAAGTGCCAAAAGAGATGATAAGAAAGTTTATGTCTCCCTCAAAGATACCGGAATAGGAATTCCTTCAGAGTTTATTCCACATTTATTTGAATTTTTCCGTCAAGCTGAAGAAGGTTATAGTAGAAATTTTGAAGGAGC
>CAKZPH010000009.1 GCA_937138605.1 uncultured Ignavibacteriales bacterium | reverse complement strand
TATTGCCATGGGAAAATTAAGCTCAATATCCCAGCTTGGCATAACGGGTTCTTTTAGCTCACTGATACAAGAAATAAATAAAACGGGAAGTAAGATTAATAACAATTTTTTATTTTTCATATTAATTTCCTTATGTTCTTGAAAAGAATCAAATCAATCTATTAAAACAATAGTATTTAAAGGTTAATAAATTTTGAATAAAACTTGTTTTTGTATGATTCATTTTATAACTACTAAAAGCTTCTCCTGATAAAATTAAATTCAACTGTGTAATAATGATTATTTAATAAAAAGTCAATAAATTTTTGTAGGATTTCTTAAAACAATTTTTTTAATAAAAATGGAAGATTTCGTAATCTGTTAAATTATAATTACAAAAACTTACATAAACATAAAAAGGCGAAGAGTCTTATTAAACCCTTCGCCTTTGATAATTTTCTGATTAAACCGAATTCAATTTATTTTATCATCTTTCAAATTTGGTGTGAAACCAAATGTACCAGAAGATGTTAATGGTTCTAACTTTATCATACCATACTTTTTCTCATACTTTTCAATGTTTTCCTTCAGAGCATTTAATAGCATCTTTGCGTGTTGTGGATTAGTAATTATCCTTGCGTAGACTTTTGCTTTCGGGACACCGGGCATCACTCTGGTGAAATCAATTATAAATTCGGCAGGAGAATGGGTTATTATTGCTAGGTTGGAATAAATTCCTTCAGCTTCCTTTTCACCTAACTCAATACTTAACTGTTGTGGCTGTTGTTGATTTATATCATTCATAACTTATCCCTGTTTTTTTCTGAGCTCATCAGCTTTTCTGAATGCGTCCTCCGCTTTATCTTTCATACCTAAAACAGCATAAACCTGGCCTAATCTTTCCCAAGTACGGAAATCATTAGGTACAATTTCTGCTAATTTTTCTAAGTAACCGAGGGACTGTTCAAAATATTTTTTATGCGTTCTTTCGAGAGTGTTCATTTCATCTTCTTTTTCACGAACTTGAATTCCCCAGTTAATGTAGCATGCTGCAATATTATAAAGAGCATTTTCATAATTAGGATCTACTTCTAATGCTTTTTTGAAATATTTAATCGCTTTTTCGTAATCTTTTGCTTCTAAAAGCATTGTTCCATAGTTGTAATTTGTAAACTTGTCATCAGGATTTGCATCAACTGCAGCTTTAGCTTTCTCAAGAGCCAATTCTCTCTTACCCAGCGAAATATATGTGTTGAAAAGAAAAGAATTTAATGTACCATCATTGCTATATTTTTCCAATCCTTCAGAAGCCAGTTGTTCCGTCTTTTCATAATATTTCAAGGCTTCAATCGAGTCTTGGGAATTTTTGGTTGTGTAGTATTTATTCCAAATTTGCTCAGCTTTTGTATAGAATATTTCTGTAGCAATTTGGAATGCTTCAAGTGATTTTACTCTTTTCACCCATTTTTCAGCTTCTGGCATTGAACCATCTAAATCACCGGCTGTCAAATAAACAAATACTAAATTTCTATATGTATCGTTGCTATCGGGTTGCATTTTTACTGCTGTATTGAAAGAATTAATTGCTTTTTGACGTAAGATTTTTACGGAATCTGGATTAGTTGAACGATTTGCTTGATTAAAATAATTTACTCCATCATTGAAATTTTCAGCCCAACTTGCCTTAAGCAATTGACTTATTTCGCGTTCATACTTCTTTCCAATCTTTAAAGTTTGATTAAATGCTTCAAGCATACCTTCATAATCGCGCTTCTGGTGCTTTACAAAACCTGTAAGATACCAACCTTCTTCACTATTTGGATTCTTCTGAATTTCTTTCTTTAAAACTTCCTCAGCTTTATCGTAATTTTTTTGTTGTATGTATAAGCGAGCGCTAGTTATCTCCGTGGATGCACATTGATAAGCGCTGAATGTCAACCACATTAACATAAATGCTAATGTTAATACATAATGATTTTTCATATTAAATACTCCATTTGTTATTAAATTCTTATCAAAATTAGACAATTGTTTTAGCTTTATCAATTTTACTTGGAATGAGTTGCTAAAAGATTTATTAACTCCGAATATCTATAACGGGATAATTGTGACAATCTTATTAGTAACTTATAATCTATAAAACAGCTCTTAATAATTTTTTTAATCTCTACAAGTAAATCTTTGTTGTTTAAGTTTAATTCTATTTTAAGTTTAATTCTTTCCATGAGTGTTATATTGAATAACAATTTTATTAATCTTTCAAAGTTTTCTTTTACAAAATATTTTTCATTCATAAATTCATTTACACCCAAATAGTCATTGCAATAATTATGTTTTAGCAAAAGATCTAACAATTCCAGAATAGATTTGTCCTCTTTTAGATGAATGAGCTTTTTTACTTCTCCAATAATCTCAGTGAATGAAACCAAATTTTTTAGCTCAAAAATTTCATGAGAAGGCAGTATTATCTCCGCTGCTCGTGCAATAAAACTCAAAGCCTCATCCTTCTTTTTTGCATTTTCTTTGATAAGTAAAAGAACCTCAACAATAAAGTAATTATAGCTTTCCTTTTCACTAATTAAAGAGATCAACTCTTTTTGAGCTAACTCATTCATCCATTTTAATCTTCTACTATTAGCAAAAAGTCTCTTTAAAGAATTAATGGATAAACGATATTGCTCAAATAAACTTTTTACCTTGAATAAGAAAGAATAACCGTTAAATTCAAAAATTCTGGTAATTTGTTCAATTATTTGCGTTAATTCTTGCAGGAAATTTTGCTTAAGTTGTATAAAAACCTTGTCTTCTAAATTCATCAAAATATTAATCTTCTCATGTGAAAATAGGTTCGCTAATTCGTTGGTTATTTTTTCATATCGTAAGTAAAATAATTCTTTAGAGACAGAGCGAACACCCGCAAAACCAATCTTTTTATATAACAATTCCAAACTACCATCAAAATCATACATTTCAATAAAGTCAGTAAAAACCTTGTAATCGTAACCGTAAAGAATAATTTCAAATTTATTTTTATAAAAAGCTGAGCCTGGCATTAAGAATTCTAAATCTGTTCTGAGTTCTCGAAATAGATAAAAATGTTTTTGAGAATTTTTAAGTCCTAACGCTTCACCTAAAATAAATGACTTTAAGTCTTTTTCCCCCTCACTTAGTCCATAATTTTTAAGACAACTGTACTGAATAAAACCATAGTAAGTTGAAAATGAATTATTATAAAAAATCAGAGCTCTTTCTTCTCCCTTTCGATTCGTATAAGCAAAAATATCCTCAATGATTTCACCATCAAAACCATAAAAATCGAAAAACTGAAACTCATCAACTTCACTGAATAGATAACGTTTTTTTAGTAATGGAAATATCTCTTTCTTATGTCTCTCAATTAAATATTGATTCGGTTGTTCATCATAGTAAACACGATAATATTCATGACCATATTTTTCCCTGAGTCCTTCAATCTGACCATGAGCGAACATTGGTAAACCTGGCATCGTAACCATCAAAACTGTACAACCAAAATATTTATCACCATCACCAAATTGATTAATTGCCGTTTCTTCATCAGGATTACTTAGAAAATTAACATATCGTTTTAGAATTTGTGGATTAAACTCTAATGTGTTTTTTATGAGCTCGCGGTACTTACTATTTTCTTCCTTCTTCAACATATTCATGAATGCTGAATTATAAACACGATGCATTCCGAGTGTCCTTACGAAATATCCTTCGAGTAACCAGAATGCTTCTGCAAGCAGCAAAGTATCTGACTTTCGCTCATTCATTCGATCCACTACTTCACGCCAAAACTCTTTAGGATAAAGCTTGTAGAATTCTTGCGCTGATATGGAAAAATCTGCACGAGAAGGAATTGCCCCCCCTGTTCCTGGTAATGGAAACCATAAGCGTTGGAAGTGTTTCTGCGTTAATGTCATAGCTGCATCAAGTCGAATAATTGAAAATTTTTCAGCAACACGAAAAATTAATTCTATTAGAGCTTCTCTAACATCTGGTTTCAAAAGATTGAGTTGAGCAGTATCATTCCAAGGCATATTTGTACCATCGTTACCATGATAGATGTATCTTATTCTTCCTGTTTTATTTTCAATAAGTTGATAAACTACAGCCGCATCTCTTCTTGTCCAGTATCCATCCTCAATTCTAATCTGAAAATCAGGATTATCACTTAAATCAGGTCCATTAAATGAATAGTTTGGAAATGGCGAAAAATCAGTTTGAATAAAATAATCGGTATGGTCAATAATCCACTTTGAATAGATTCCCATATGATTAGGAACTATATCACAGGCAAGCCGAATTCCTTTTTCTTTACATCTTTTATTTAAATTTTGAAAAGCCTCTTCGCCTCCCAAGTCACTAGAAATTTCATAGTCATAAATCGAATATGCCGAAGCTAGTGCTTCGGGATTGCCAGTTAATCTTTTAATTTTCTGTGAGATAGAACTTCTTTCCCAAATTCCAATCAACCATAGAGCGTTAATGTTATAAGATGATATTAAATGAAGCTCTTCATCAGGTATTTGATCAAGCTTTTTAATTTCTCTGTTGTATTTTTTAGAAAGTTGATATAACCATACATAAATGTTCTTTGCAAGAAGAACTACTTTTGGCATCCAATCTGTGTCTGGTGTAAATTTTTCTGGTTCTAAATGTGAAATTTCTAAACTTAATTTGCCAAACTTATCTCCTAACCCAAACAACTCTTCAGTACTAAACTTAGGAATTTTTGTATCATCTACACCAACAAAATTCTGAAATATTTTTTTTTCTTCCTCAATTAGATCTAAGGTCTTAAGAATGCTTTCAATAAGTTCAAGTGGTAAAAATTTTCTCCAATTTTCTTTAATGTAATTAAGCTGCGCTTCAATATCTGTTGGATGTTTAATGATCGGTTCTTTCAAAAAGTCAAATAATGAGACATTTACTTCAGGAAGTGGTTTTTCTTCTCTGAAAAAACTTTCTAACTCATCGATTGCTTTTTCATATTGAGTCGTTTCTTTTAAGACCTTATCATCGAAAAGTAATTTGAGATTTGACAGAGCTGCATTGAAATTATTTAAGTTTACAATTATTAAATTAGAAATCGTCGTTTTAACCAAGTTAGCATCATGTCCAATTCTTTTGAAAATATTGGATTTATTTTCTTTATTCTTGAAAAACTCTTTTAGGGGAAAGTGATCATAATAAATTTCTAAAAAACGCAAATACTTTTGAGAATCCAACTTCATGATAAGATATGTATTAGCCCGATCAATTGAATTTAAATTTATCTCGTTATCATATTTATAGATGATGTACTCAAAAATTCGATTAAGAATTGCAGAAGAATGCAGTAGTGAAGGTGAAATTTCTTTCTTAAGGTAATTTTTCAAATTATGCGCAATTAACTTGGAATAATACGAACTGGATAGAATAACCTTACCCGTATCGTCCAGATGATCATGTTCAATACCACTTTTTAACAA
Organism: uncultured Ignavibacteriales bacterium; assembly: GCA_937138605.1. Lineage (GTDB taxonomy): Bacteria > Bacteroidota > Ignavibacteria > Ch128b > Ch128b > CAKZPH01. Next base: position 8,606 of record CAKZPH010000009.1, on the reverse strand, counting down.
TAATTCTATATTCATTAAAAGTTTAGGTAGGAACTCTTTCATACATTCTCACAATTCATTTATAACTCATCACAAAGTTAATAGAAAATTAATTATTATCTTAAAACAGTTAAAAATTTTCTTTTTGAGAATTGAATTTTGTGAATTATTTGAGATTAAATAAAATCAAATTTTGGAAAGTTTAAGCATTATTTATTCATTGTTAAAACTCCCCTTTTTAGTAATTTTGTACAAATGATCAAAAATAAAATCATAAAAGCTTTTTCTCTGTATCCTTCCCGCACGAATAAAATTAGTAATAAACAACAAAAAATTAAGAGGATATTATGACTGAATATGCTCAAAGAGTACTCGCTGAAGTAAAAGCAAAGAATCCAAATGAACCAGAATTTCATCAGGCAGTTCATGAAGTATTAGAAACACTTACTCCGGTCTTAGAAAGACATCCTGAATATGAAGCCGCTCGAATTCTCGAGAGAATGGTAGAACCAGAGCGAGTAATTATCTTTCGAGTTCCTTGGCAAGATGACAATGGTAGATATCATGTTAATCGTGGTTTTCGTGTAGAAATGAATAGTGCAATTGGTCCTTACAAAGGCGGGTTAAGATTCCATCCATCTGTTAATCTGGGCATTCTAAAGTTTTTGGCTTTTGAGCAGGTATTCAAAAATAGTTTGACTACATTACCAATGGGTGGAGGAAAAGGTGGTTCGGACTTCGATCCTAAAGGGAAGAGTGACAATGAAATAATGAGATTTTGTCAAAGTTTTATGACTGAATTATATCGTCACATTGGCCCTGACACAGACGTACCTGCTGGAGATATTGGAGTCGGAACAAGAGAAATTGGATATCTCTTCGGACAATATAAAAGAATTAAAAACGAATTTACAGGAGTTTTAACTGGTAAAGGTATTAACTGGGGTGGTTCATTAATAAGACCCGAAGCTACGGGATTTGGTGTCGTTTATTTTGCTCAAGAAATGTTAAAGACAAGAGGCGAAACTTTTGAAGGAAAAAAAGTAGCTGTATCGGGATTTGGTAATGTAGCGTGGGGAGCTGTAACGAAAGTGACAGAACTTGGTGGAAAAGTTGTAACGCTCTCTGGTCCAGATGGATTTATTTATGATGAAGATGGAGTAATAGAAGAGAAAATTGATTTTATGCTGAAGTTGCGAGCCAGCGGTAGAGATGTGGTGAAAGATTATGCCGATGAATTTAAAGTGCCTTTCTATCCTGGTAAAAAACCTTGGGGTGTAAAAGTTGACATAGCTTTACCTTGCGCAACACAAAATGAAATATATGAAGAAGATGCAAAAGAGTTAGTTAAAAATGGTTGTATTTGTGTGGCTGAAGGAGCAAACATGCCAACTACAATCGAAGGATATTATGTTTTTAAGAATGCGGGAATTCTTTATGCTCCTGGTAAAGCTGCAAATGCTGGTGGTGTAGCTGTTTCTGGATTGGAAATGACTCAAAATAGTATGAGATTACCTTGGACAAGAGAAGAAGTTGATTTACGCCTACAACAAATTATGAAGAAAATACATGATACGTGTTTAGAAACTGCTGAAAGGTTTGGAGTTCATGGTGATTATGTTGCTGGTGCAAATATCGCTGGATTCCTAAAAGTAGCAGATGCTATGCTTGATCAAGGTTTGGTGTAGTTTTCTATAAGGATTTTACACAAAAGAAATAAAAGCGAGCTCGTATGCTCGCTTTTATTCTTTAAACACTATTTAATTACCTTTTTAATTTTTGGAATATCATTTTTAGAATAATAATTACATGCTCCCTTTTTAGCAGTGGGTTGTATTTTTAAATCTTGAATGGCTTTTTTAACTTTAGATGCCGAAACAGAAAGTTGTTCAGCGATTTTACTAAGTGTGAAAAGCTTTTCTTTCTTTTCTTTCATGATTTTTTCTCCAAATATTTTGTGAATCCATTAAGTATTTTTAGCAAAAGTAACAACTTATTATAATCAAGATACCTTTATATCATTATGGAGCAAATGGAAAAATGAAAGTAACTCGTGGTTCAATTCGCTTTTGAGTTTTATAACCAATTATATTATCAAATTTATCTCGCTCGGGTTCAAATGTCCATTGATATAAAAAAGATACAAGCAAATAGGTAAGAGGTTTATAACCAACTTCGGCTGTTAGCATTGATCTATCGTCAAGTCTAAATAAATCTTTTTCATCTTTTATGTTGATTTTATCATAATACGCTCGTAGGACATAGCTTGCACCTTTGGGAAATAAATCTGTCTCCAAACGTATGACACCTGATTCAGGTACGTTATCAAAACGTGAGTATGAACCAAGTATTTGAACAAAATTCAAAACATTAATAATTAAGTGACCGTAGTATGAGTTTCCTGGAGACTTAAAGTTCACAAGAGAATTTGCTTTACTAGATATAAAGCCTTTAGTTGAATCAACAATCAGTCTTTGAACTTCATAAAACTGATTAAAGTAACGAGGTATAAATTGATCACCATTAAACCAACGTTCTAATTTCAAATCAACATTTAACAATCCAAAGCCCTTAAAACTAATTCCAGAACCAACCGAAGCTCCACTACCAAATCTTAAAATTTGGGCAAAGTTTGAATAAAGTTCAAAATTTATGACTTTCGTTCGAACAATTGGGAGTGACACATCCAAACCAACAATGGAAATTTTACCTTCATCCTTTATAATTTTTAATTTTCTATTAGCTGTATCTATAGTTGCATTTGACACACCAGAATAATCATTTAAATCAGTTGCAAAAGTAGCTCCTAATTCAAGTTTATTAAGAATTGGAACTGACTTTAAATTAGTGAATTGTAAAGGTCTGGTATAAGCTCTTAAACCTAAAAGTCCTTTTCCACTTAAATCACCATAAACAGATTCAAATCCAAACTTTCCAAAATCAATATCGAGTTCTAAACCAATTTTTCGATTATCATAAGAAGCTCTGTTATTGTAATAATAGACAACATTCCCTTGTCCTAGAGTCGCTCTTTCAAGAGCTCCAATTCTAACGTAATATTTATCTCTCTTATGTCCATATCGTAGGTATTTAATTAAACTAAAGTAATCCGAGGTGGAATAAAAATCTTCTTTTCGGATATTCCCATTTTTATTAATTCTTAAATTGATGTCTAATCCTATTCCAAATTTTCCGAAGGCTATATCAGGTGAAAGATTAAAGAGATAATATGGTTCGCCATTTACCCAGGTAAGTCCTAAACCACCAGCAAATTGATTTTGATTTTGAAAATCTTTCAAGGATTGAGCTTGAAGTAGAGAAAGAAAAAAAGTAAAAGTAAGAAGTACAGTAAAATTTCGCATTTTATCTCCTTTTTTTACTTAAACATATGATTTTACGCTAAATGATAAATAATTTTTTATTTCAATACATAAAATTTTTGATTAAAAATAATTTTGTTATCAGAAATAATAGAGATGAGATATACTCCATTTGATAGATGTGAGTACGAATAGTAAAAAGTTGGATTTGTTAACTCATTTGCGTTTTCAAAAAGCAATTCTCCTGTGATGTTAAAAAGTCTAATTCTTAATGCTTTATCATTATAAACTTTTGGAATGACTAGTCTTATCGATTTATTTTTTTTATCATTAATTAATGAGAAGTTTTCCTTTTTAATATCTTTAGTTGACTCATGAATACTAGTCAAAGAATAATAAATACTTATGGTATCTGATAAGTGTGAAGTTCCATCAAAATCAATTTGACGCAAACGATAATAGTAAATTCCTTCACCTGGTAATGTTGAATCTACAAAAAAATAGTGCTTTGGTGAGTTTGAATTTCCACTCCCCGGTTCAAACCCAATTGATATAAAAATTTTTGTTGAATCAGCTCGTTGAATATCGAATCCAAAATTGTTTATTTCTGTGGCAGTTCCCCATCTTAACAAAACTCCGTAATTTAATACATATCCTTGAAAATAAAGTAATTGAATCGGAAGTATATCTTGCTTCAATTGAGCAGAACTTGAATTTAAATTAAGCACAAGGAATATAAAAACTAGCTTTGAAAAATATAATTTCAGTTTCATCTCACAACTGCAATTTTTTGAGTTATTGAATGAGTCTTATCGCCTTTCTTTACAATTAAACGATAAATATAAACACCATTACCAATCATATCACCGTCTTCGTCTCTACCATCCCAATAAATCTTATTGAAGTTAATTGACAAGTCCGATTTTTGTAGAGGGATAATTTTGATTAATCGCCCAGCAACTGTGTAAATTTTGATAGTGGCTTCATCAGGGATCTGAGTTAATACAAATGTGAAGTATGTACCGTCCTTCATTGGATTAGGAATGTTATAAACTTTTTGGATCTCGATGTCATTGCTTACTTTAAAGTACTTTTCATAAGTTGGATACGGTGAAAATCTACCGTACACATCTTTTATATAAATTCTTATATCATGTTGACCTTTTTCGAAGGTTCTTTCAAATTCAATTTCAAGTTTTCTATCAATCGTATCAAAACTTGAATTAAATTCATTTGCATATATTCTTTTTCCATCAATGTAAATTTGCACAGCCGCTGTGTCTCTTACATTAAACCAGATTGGATAATTCATTGTTATGTTAATTTTTGAATTGGGCTCCACATAGTCCCAGTCTCCTAATTCTCTACCATTAAATCTAACAGACAAGGCAGTAGCACTTACAGAAGTTGTAGTATCTTTTTTGACAAAAAATCTTTTTACAAAGCTGTTATTCACCTTAAAAAATTCTCTCAACCTATTTTCAGGATCTATTGTGAGTTTTAATGAGAAGTTTCCATATCCATCATAAAGTGAATTCGCATACTTATACTCCAATAGCATAAATTCGTCAGGTAACAAAGATAAAATCAGCGTATCTAAAAGAACTACACTTGAATTATCTGGTTTTTGAAGTTCGAGAGTTACTTTAAATGAATCAGCTGATGATTTACCAATGTTAAAAATTCTTGCAAAATAATTAAGATACTCACCTTGGATGATCGTATCACGAGAAATTCCAACGACTTGATAATTTGTTGCTAAATCTGGAAGAGATGTATAGTATGCCGAGATACTTCTCAATTTGGGCGATTCTTTTAATTGATTGGAATAAAACTTACTCAGAATTTTTATTGTAGGATAATAGTTTGCATCAATATTTTCTAAAGATAGTGAGTCAGAAGTAGTTTGTAGTTGATAAAGAGTGTCAATAGTATTGTTTGGGGTAATTCCAATTGGGATGTGAACTATGTTAGTGTTTACCGGTTTTTCTGAATCAAAAGTCACAAATTTCCACTTCTTTGCATTCGTCATTAAAGGAGAAATTAAATAACCTGAATCAGAGGTAACACTTTTGCTAACTTCAATTTGAGCTGCACCAGTAAACAATTTTTTGTATGATTCTGGTACTGAACCAAGTGGCGCACCTTTCTTTCCAAGAATACACCAACTCTCACGATACTGGACACTATCAATATATTTACTTCCATATAACTTAATAGCGTTACGTGAACGGCTTCCAGCACTTCCAAGAATGTTTTGAACGGCATCAGCAGATATTGTCATCGCAATAGTTGTCCCCACAGGCAAGCTATTTAAATAATTAGCTAATGAATCCATTACTCCAGGATCAGGTACATTAAAATATCTTATTGAATATGGTTTAAGATTTAACGTATCAATAAGAGCAGTTGCTAGACCCCAAAAATAAGTGTTTGGAAGTTGTTCAAAAGAATTGTACTGAATAGAGCCAAATGCGCCATCATGACCTCCACCTGACAAAATTTTCAATGACAGTAAATTTTTCTCAAGTTTCCAACTTTTGGCTAATGAATCAAAACCAACATTAAGTTTAATGAAATCTTTTTCTCTAATCGGTTCATCAATAAACACAGTAGCTGCATGATTTATTTGTTTAAATGAATTTATTTCGGAATAAAATGCATTTGGATGATCAAATTTTAATCGATAAAAATAACGTTCATTAGGAACTAAATGCGGAAGCAAAACTTTAGTTCGTAATGTATCAAAATTTTTAGAGTAGGTTTGTGAGTCAATGAAATCGGGCGAATTGGACAATTCTAATCTTACTATCTCTGGCATATCACTCACTTCAACCAGTGGATTCAGAATTTCTATAAAGTCACGTTTTCCGTTGTAAAAATTTGAAACTTCAATTGGAGTTAAAGAAGTGGAAGTAACTAAATAGGTTATCACCGCCTGATTATCTTCTTCATAAATTTCGTCTATGGAATTATCAGGATCGACTTTCAATACTAAATTATGAACTCCTGTGAGTTTGTTCGTTGGAATATTTAAACTAATTGTATCTCTGAACTTAGTGAATGGAATAAAAATGGATTTACTAAATCTCACTGAATCAGCGTGAACATCTTCAACTAAAACTTTGACCGAATCATTTCTAACCAATCCATAATTAGAAATAATAATTTTTACATTAATAGAATCGATTTGGTCATTTATTTGTTCATTCTGAATTTTAATGGATGACTCATCAACATAAAAATTCGGCTTTTGAGGTAATTTAAATCCAACGATAGGATCACCAAGTAAAAGATTACAATAGGTAAAAACAAGGTTTATATCACCACTTCCGGTTTCATTTATTTGTCTTATTTTTCCCAAAAGATGAGCACGTCCAATGGTTTTATTTGTATCTCTTAACAAGATTTCATAAAAAATTCTAGGAAATCTTAACGAAGTTGACAAGTAACCCCAACTTGAATTTCCCAAATAAGCTATAGCCTGTCCATATGGAGATTGAGTTATAAATAATTCACCAAAAGCATCCACGTCAGGTTCAGCAAATTTTCCTGTGGAACAACCAAAATCAGTAATTAAAGAGAATCGATCCGTATATTTATTTTGTAAGTGTTCTACTTCTGTAATGCTATTATCCCACGTACGTGTTCCACTATGTCCAATGTAAGAAATGAATAAACCCCCTTCATCAATCACACTCTGGACGTATTCAATACTATAAGGTCCAAAATTAGAAGGAGGATTTATAGTCTTATAAAAGTGTATTGCATTTCCAAAAATTGGAGAGGAGTTTACGAAATTATTTAAGACGAAATCATTTGTTGCTTTAATTTGAGCCATTTCAAATGGATTATTAGCATTACCTCCGCTGAAGAAAAGAAAAGTTTTATTAAAAATACTAAATCTGGAGTTAAAATAATTTTGATGCCTTTGTAAATACCTGATAATTTCTTGATTTGAATTAACAGGAATTCTGCCAACAAACATTTGCGGGAAATAATGATTTACACTATCGAACATAACAAACCAAACGTCACTAACAGGATTCCCATAAGAAACTAAATAATTCTTTTTACGAATAGCTGGTGCTGGTGTTATTATATCATTATAATCATAATTGGCATCCCCAATTAAAGTTAAAAATGAAGGTTTTGGTGGAATCCAATTTGTATATGCACTTACTACGAATCTTTTAATAGCTTCAGCTTCAGGATTACCAAAAGAAAACTCATCAAAAATATCTTCGTTATAAACAAGGCTAACTCTTATGCCATAATTTTGGGAAATGAAATTTTTATAATCCTCAGCACTTGAGAAAATTTTATTTGTTATGAGGATATAATCTGCACCACGAGCTGATGATCTAAGATTTACAAATTGCTTTTTAATTTTGAATAGTGGACGTCCAACTTTTGTTAAAGATATTATAAGATATTTATCTCCGCCCTTTACTGTATCTATGAAATAAATTGTTTTACTGGTCGTACCGGTAAAATTAAAAGACTGAATTCTCTTTACCTCAGGAAATATTTTATATATTAGAACATTGAAATTATAAGATAAACCTGTGACTTGGATAACGCGGAAACTATTTTGAACAGTATCTGGAACACGAATCAGAATAGAGTCATTAATTGCTACATTCCATCTAAAATATTCTACGTCAATCCAATCAACCAATGCCTGGTGAAACGAAGCTGGAGAAGTTAAACCAAAAATTCTAATATTATTTATACCACTTATTAGCTGACTTGAATTAAAAAACTTAGTGAAATTTACAGTTTGTCTGAAATTAAAATTAATAGTGTCCTGAACGGTTGTGCTGTTCAGGCTTATTCCAAATTTATGAGCATTCAGAGAAATATTAGAAGCATAACTAATCATTCTTGCTATGGTTTTAACTACAGTATTAGGAACAAAGTCCCTCGCAGTAAAACTTGCAGATACAGTGCTACCGTTTCCAACAAACAACCAGGTAAAAACTTTGTTTTCCTGCCACATTGGTAATTGTACTCTTGGAGATACTGCATCATAGTACCATAACCTTACATCTCTTTCTAGATGTAAAAAAGCTAAATGTGAGGAAATTGTATCTTGAGTAGATATGGTTGAATGGTTAATCACCTGAGCGCGTTTACCCGTTGTACCACCCCAGGTTAACCAAACAAATGAGGTATCAGTATAACGATTCATATAATTGGTGTAATCTGACCCAATGTTTACAATTCTCCTGTAATCCTGATATGAGTAATTTTTTTCGGCGTAAAATTCAATGTAATCAGTGGTATCAAAAACTCCATCATCTT
>CAKZPH010000008.1 GCA_937138605.1 uncultured Ignavibacteriales bacterium | reverse complement strand
ATCAGTCAATTACAATCGAAATTTCTGATGGCGTTCAGATTCAGATTGAAAGAAATAAAATTAGAGAGACAAAGCAGATTCAATCTGTGAGGCTGAAAAAAAGAAATTTTAAAGCTGATCCAAATGGTACCAAATTATTTGTTGCACCAACTGCAAGAATTCAGGATGTTGGACTTGGATTTATCAGCACAAGTCAAGTGCTTTTCCCTGCATTATCAATCTCACCAACAGACTTTTTTCAAGTTACTGCTGGAGTTTCATTTTTTCCGGATAATTCATTCAAAGACCAGTTCAAGTTTGTTTCACCAAAAATCAGAATATATAATGCTGACAATCTTCATCTTGGATTCGGATTAACTTATCTTGATGGCAAAAATTATTACTCAACCTCAGTTTATCTTTTAAGCACATTAGATGGGAATCCTTTCTCAATCACTGGTGGACTTGGATTTGTTAACAACAAAAATCGTATAAGTCACAATCCAATTTTTATGATTGGAATAGAAAGAAAGATTTCAGAAAAATCCAAATTGATTAGCGAAAACTGGATGCATCCCGATATTCCGGGATTCACTTTTTCTATTGGATTTAGGTTCTGGGGAGAAAATTTTGCTGCAGACTTCGGCATATTTACCAACACAGCAAGCTGGGACAGAAGTTATCCTGCTTTACCTTATGTTGGATTTGAATACAACTTTTAATAAACAATTGAACAGATTATTTTAGGAAGTAATTTCAATGAAAAATTTTTAAGCACTTTAAATTTCAGGAGATATTATGGAATTTTTTGAACTTCATCCCGAAACCCCACAACAAAGATTTATAAATAAAGCTGTTGATGTACTTAAAGACGGCGGAATCGTCATTTTTCCAACAGATACATATTACGGTATCGGCTGCGACCTTTACAATAAAGATGGAATTGAAAAATTGTTATCAATTAAAAATGAAGACAAAAACAAATTGTTTAGTTTCATTTTTTCGGATTTCAAGAATATCAGTAAATATGCAAAAGTTTCTGATTCGGCTTTCAAACTTATGAAAAAGCTTTTGCCGGGTCCTTACACATTTATTCTTCCTGCAGCAAAAGAAATTCCTAAAAAACTCTGGAGCAAAAGACAGACTGTCGGAATAAGAATTCCCAAACATAACATTGCATTAAAGATAGTTGAAGAACTCGGAAATCCGATTGTTTCAACAACTGCATCAAACAGAATCGGAGAGCCGCTGACAGATACTTTCGAAATAAAAAACATATTCAACATATCTGTTGATCTAATGCTTGCTTCATCAAATGTAAGTTTCGAGCCATCAAGTGTCGTTGACTTGAGTGGAGAAGAGCCGGTCATTATTCGGCAAGGAGCTGGCGATTTATCAATATTAAATATTTAAACTTTGGAATAATTATGAGTCAAAATCAAAATAACGATATAGAACATCTGTTAAATAACCTCTCCGATAATTTCAATCATTCAAAAGAAATTGCAATAATACTTGCAGCAGGACACGGAAAAAGAATCAAATCCCAGCGTTCAAAAATGCTTCATAAAATCTGGGAAATTCCAACCGTTGAAAGAGTTTATTCTGCCTGTAAAGACGGAATACCTGATTGCAACACAATTGTTGTGGTAGGAATAAAAGCCTCAGATGTTATGAGTGTGATTGGAAAACGTAATTCGAACAAATTTGCATTTCAGAAAGAGCAGATGGGCACCGGGCACGCAGTTCAGACAGCTATGTCGGTGATTCCGAAAAATCAGGATTTCGATACTGTTTATGTTCTGCCCGGTGATATGGGATTGCTCGATGCTGACACAATGAAAATGTTCAAAGAAGATTTTCTTAATTCTCATTACGATATGATGGTTTTAACCGGAGTTTACAGTGGTGATCCGCTGAAAAATTATTACGGCAGAATTGTTCGAGTGAAAGAAAAAACAATTGACGGTAAATCATCCGGTGAAGATTTCGGAAAAGTAATCGAAATTATTGAATACAAGGATATTCTCGCTTTAAAAGATGATTCACTTTACACAGTTGAATACAGAAATAAAAAATATGGATTCACAAAATCTGAATTACTTGAAATTAATGAATACAATTCAGGTGTATACGCTTTTAAGTTTGATAAACTAAATCAACTTATCAACAAACTATCATCTAACAATGCACAAAACGAAATTTACATTACTGATTTAATTTACATTTTCAATCAGCATGGATACTCGGTTGGGGCTGTTTCTCCTGAAAATGATTATGTTGTGATGGGTTTCAATGATAAAGCTGTATTAAAGGAAATGGAAGCAATTGCCCGAAGAAAAATCTTCGACAGGTTGAAAAACATTATTGAAATTTCTGATCCTGATGATTTCTTCATACACGAGGATGTAGTGAAGCGTATTGAAGAAATGGATAAGAAAGGCATTCCTCTCGATATTTCACTTGACAAAGGAGTTTACATCGGGAAAAATGTTAAATTAAATTATAATAATCATTTCGGAAGAGCTGTTTTTATTGACGGAAATGTTGTTCTTGGTGAAAATGTCAGATTACAGAATATGGTTCATCTTTCTTGTTTCCCAAATCAGCAATTGATTATAGGTAACAACGTTGAGATTCTTTGGAGTGATATAATAAAAGGAAATATTCAAATTGGTGATAACTCAAGAATTGAATCGAGCGTGAATATTACGGGAAGCGATGAATATCCAACCAGAATTGGGAAGAATGTGTTAATTAAAGGAACGAGTTATCTTTTTGGAACCGTTGTAGAAGACGGAGTTTTCATTGAACATTCTGTCTTGATTAGAAAGAAAATCAGAGCTGTGAAAGATGAAAACGGAAACATTCGTCCTGTTCGATTTTACGTTCCAATTCCGGAGGGAGCGGATTTAGTTAGAGATATTCGATAAAATTGATTGGCAATATTAAGCAGTTATAAAATAATTTATTTTTCATTACAGATAAGCAAGAGTTTTAATACTGAATATTTAGTTTAAATTTTTCCCAATAAAATCCAAAGGAGAAAATCTTGAGTGAAATTCGCATTGCAATTATCGGAGCGGGGAATATTGGTACAGCCATCGCAAATGGATTAAAGAAATCTGGTCGTTTTGTCCCGGAAAATATAATCTTAACCAGAAGACGATCACACTTACTTGAAGAAATGAAAACTCAGGGCTTTAAAGTTGAAAACGATAATTTAGAAGCAGTAAAAAAATCTCAAGTAATTATAATAGCTGTTGAACCTCAACAAATAGATAAAGTTTTAGAAGAAATTTCTTCTGTTATTGTATCGGATAAACATATCATTATTTCAGTAGTTACCGGTGTGAACACTAATCAAATTAAAAGTAAAGTTGGTAAAGAAATAAATGTAGTACGGGCAATGCCAAATACAGCGATTGCAGTTGGCGAATCAATGACTTGTATCGCTTCTGATAAATCGGATACATCAGCTATTGAACTGACAAAATCAATATTTGAAGCAGTAGGTAAAACATTGGTGATTTCGGAAGAAGAAATGATTGCAGCAACTGCGCTCGGTGCATGCGGAGTAGCTTTTTTCCTGCGAGCTATCAGAGCCGCTTCTCAAGGTGGAATTGAAATCGGTTTCCAAGCTAAAAATGCTCTTCAAATTGCTGCTCAAACAGCAAGAGGTGCAGCAACTTTGTTACTTTCAGCCGAAAACCATCCGGAGTATGAAATTGATCGTGTTACTACTCCAAGAGGTTGTACCATCGCAGGATTAAATCAAATGGAACACGAAGGGTTTAGTTCAGCTTTGATTAAAGGGATAATCGTTTCAGCCAACAGAGCCTCAAAATTATATTCGAATAAAAAAGGCGAGGATTAATTCAAAAAATTTTTCTCGCCTTAAATACTCAAATTTTATATAAATCAGAAATCTAATTTTGCTTTTCCAAACCAGTCAAGCTTATCCCCGACTTGGATGTTATGTTTGTCCGTAAAACCTGCAACAACTTCAACAACATATTTCGCTGGCTTTGATGAAGGATAACTTTGATCAGATAACACCTGAGTGTTTTTATGAATCGTTACAATTGTTTTATTTGCATCCACAAATATCATATCGAGTGAAATGAAAGTGTTTCTCATCCAGAAAGACTGAAATCTTTCAAAAGGAAAAATGAAAAGCATTCCCTGATTTTCCTGCATTGACTTTCGGTTCATTAGTCCTAATTCACGTTGATATTCATCATCCGCAATTTCAATATCAATCTTTGCTTTCTGTAAGCCTGTTGTGTCAGTAAAAACTAATTCACCTTCTTTTGTAAATGGATATTCCATAATGTCTATTTTATCATTAATAAAAAATTCTTTTGCAATTAAAAAAACAGCTAAAATTATAATAACTAAAGCGGCTAATATTTTTATCCAACTACGATTTTTCTTTTGTTCTTTATTTGTCTTCATTTTTATTCGGATTATTCTTGATTTAATGGTAATGAAATTGTAAAACAAGTTTGCTTTGGCTCATTTGAAACAAAATAAACTTCCCCACCTAAAAAGTTTTCTATAAAGAGTTTAATACTGTAAGTACCGATTCCTCTTCCTGTTTCACCTTTGGTAGAGAATGACCTCTGGAAAATCTGCAATTGGATATCCGGAGGAATTACTCCCTGATTCCAAACGTGAAAATTTATTTTCGCGTCTTTTATTTCTGAATAAAGTTTTATTGAATCACCAACTTTAGTTGCTTCCAGAGCATTTTTTATTAAATTTCCAAGTGATCTGACAAGTATAGTTTTATCGGTAGTTATTTTTATGTCGGTTTGAAGATAATCTACATTAAATAATTTATTCTCCGCTTTGTAACTTTTCGAATACAACAGATAAGCTGATTCAAGAATTGAGTTAACGCTATAAGTTTTTTTATCAACGTGTAATTGATTTTTTTCAGCGTTTATAATCATTCTTTGAAAAGTAATTTCATTAAGAAGCTGATTTGAAGAATTTCGTAGCATATCGAGATATTCAGTTATATCTTCTTTTTTATAATCTTCAGAAATTATCTCAACGATATTTCTGATTGCACCTGCGGTATTCAAAATGTCGTGGAAAAACACTCTCTCAAGATTGTTCTTTCTTTTTTCTGCTTCAAGGTCTTCTAAATAAACGAGCAGGAAATTTTCATCATGCAACTCAATGAAAGTTGCTTTTACTTTTAAGTCAAGTGCAACAAGAATACCGTTTCTTTTGGTTGTGATTCTGCATTCCTTTATATCGAATACTTTCGTGTCTTTGGCTGATTTAATTGCCTGAGCAGCACCACATTCCGTGCAAAAAATTGATGTACCACAACCTGCTTTCATTTCAAATGCGTGAACACAGTTTAATGCTTCTCCGAGTCGCTTGCCGAGAATTTTTGCAAGATTAGTCTCACGCAAAAAATTCATGGCATTACTGTTTGCAGCTACTATCTGTCTGTTGGAGTCAATTATCAAAGCTAATTGGGGATAACTTTCGAGAAATTGCAAAACAAGTTTATCGTCGCTGATTAGTGAATGCTTTGTAAAAATTTCCTCTTCGGTTGTTCGAAAAGGAGAATCAAAATATGTTTCTATCATTTTAACACCATAGATTATTCTATTATCATTATCGGATATTTATTCAAATTTTTATCCCAATAAGGAGACTTTTTGTAAAAAAAGTTTAATCTCTGATAAGGATTTTTGCTAAAAGATTCATCGGTTTTCAATTTGGTCTCAAATTCCTCTTTTAATTTAGAATCATTTCTTAGCATCTCCTCGGCGATTTTTTCCATTACATAAGATTCGAAATATTCTTTTTGTTCGAAAATGGAATTCATAAAACCCCATTTGATAAATGAATCATCAGATTTTGGCTCTAACAGATGAACAATCAACTTCAGTGTAATTTGGTTTGTCGGAATTATAAAAGTTCCTTTGGGCAATTTTACAGTCTCATAATATTCTTCAATATCAAAAGAAGGAATAAAACGACTTTCATAAGGTCTGTCAGCAAATTTCACATTATCAAACTTGTATCGCTTCACTTTAATTGTAGTGTCATTTTCCAAAACAGAAGTTTCGATTCCGTGAAGCTGCATTCTCTTTATCAACTCAAAATATTCAACAGGAATAACGTAAAACTTTGGAACTTTAACAGAGTCAATAACTTGATGATAACGATAAAAATTTAATTTGAGGTTTTTGGGTTTGTTTGTATAAACAATTTTTTCCGTACCTGAGATATTTGAAAATTCTTTGAAATACTCAAATCCCTTGAAATCAACTTCATCGAATTTATCAGTTGTTTTAAATTTCAAAGGGAGATATTTTGAATTATCAGTATAATTTTGAATTGTTTTCAAATCTGCATTTTCATTAAGAATCAACAAATTAGTTGAATTAATAAAGACAAAATCCAATGTAGTTTCCAAAACAGCTTTGGTTGAGAAAACTCTGTTTTTGTATGGTTTGAGCATATGAGTTTCAACAAGAAGAGCCGGGCGATTATGCAACGCAAAATAGCCTGTAGATAATCTCGGTGGAGTAACCCAATCTATCAAACCAGAATCAAGTCCTTTATCCCAGTGTTTGAGAGCTACATAATCAAAAATCGGAAATCCTTTTTTCTCAACGTTAGTAATTAAATAAGGAATAAAATTGCTTTTCAGAAATTCAGCTGTTTCCTGATTTATGTTTTGATATTTTTCAACCTGATAAGTTACTTCGTACTGATAGTCAGCTCCATTGGTTGTGTGAGTATCAATTATAAAATCAGGAAGCCAAGTAGAGACTAAAGACAGCATTGCTTGCATTTCAGTAGCGTCTGCTTTCATCCAGTCTCTGTTGAGATTGAAATTTAATGCCGTCGTTCTCCAGCCCATCTCTTCCGGTCCATTTTGATTGATTCTGTTATACTTACTTTTTCTCTCGTGACCATCAACGTTGAAGATTGGAATCACCAAAAGATTCAGACTATCAAGCAAATATTCTTTTTCTTTCGTTATCAGAATTTCTCTGAGAAGAAGCATTGATGCATCTTTGCCTTCAATTTCACCTGAATGAATTCCATTGATTATCAGAACAAGTGGTTTTGCTGTGGGTTTATTTCTTAAAGAAAGATTGAATTCGATTATACTTCGATTCTCTTTACTGACCAACAAACATTTCATTTCTCTGAATTGAGGTGAAATCCCGAAATCAAATAAATCAGCATATTCAGAATTTTCATCAAGCATCTGAAAGTATTGCATCGTTTCTTCATAACTGGCTGAAGCTACGAAGCCTGATTTTTCAAACACAGTAACGAAGTCTGTTTGAGCATTTATTTGAATTAGCAATAAAGCGAAATAAAAAGTTAGAATCTTATAAATCATATTTTTTCCGAAAGTAAAAGTTTTTGACCTATTGAACAATTATAAAAATTTAATGCTTCAAAATTAAACTTTAAGCAGTCTAAAAACGATAATAAATTACTTAATAATTTTTAAGGTATAATCTTGACTTGTCAAAGTAAAAATTATTCTCTATTCGCTTCCAATTCATTCATATATTTTCTCATAAACATTTTAGAGCATTTATGAATATACCAATAATAGATCGCAGTAATTATTTAAAGGGTCTTTTTATCGCTGCCAAACTTGACGGCCAATTAAATAGTCACAAAAAGGAAATATTAAAAGAGATATCTGACAGACTTGGTTTTTCGAGAGATTTTTATGAAGAAACTGTCAGAAATTTATTGCGAAATAAATATATAAAAGAGGAAAAAATTAAATTTTCATCAAAAGAAATCGCCATCAGTTTCCTTAACGATGCAATAAACATTTCTACATCTGAAGGAAATTTGAAAGAAAAAGAAATAAATTGGTTAAAAGAAATAGCTCAATTAAATGATGTTGAAACCGAACTACTTAAGAAAGATCTTGAAACAATAAAAAATATTCTATTTGAAAACAATCGAGGAAATATCGCATTACTTTCAATAATCTGACTGCCTCTCTCATTTTTTAGTTTAATAGCTCATATCTAATTTTGGATTGAAATTTAAAGATGTTTTTCAACAATTTCTCTAAGGAATCTTACCATGAAAAAAATGAAAGCCCTCGTAAAAAAATATTCCCAACCCGGAATCTGGATGGATGAAGTCCCTGTACCTGAATATGGACCAAATGATGTTTTAATTAAAATTCATAGCACTTCAATCTGCGGAACAGATATTCACATTTACAACTGGGATGAATGGGCTCAAAAGACAATACCCGTTCCGATGGTTACAGGACACGAATATGTTGGAACAGTGGAAGCATTTGGAGATAACGTTCACGATGTTCAAATAGGTGAACTTGTAAGCGGAGAAGGACACTTAGTCTGTGGTCAATGCCGACATTGCAGAGCTGGCAGAGGACATCTTTGTCCGAATACAAAAGGTGTTGGAGTAAACAGACCTGGCTGCTTTGCAGAATATCTTGTAATTCCAGTTTCAAATATTTGGCATTGTGATCCAAGAATTCCTAAAGAAATTCTGTCAATTTTTGATCCTTTGGGTAATGCTGTTCACACAGCTTTATCGTTTGACTTACTCGGTGAAGATGTTTTGATCACAGGTGCGGGTCCTATCGGAATTATGGCTGCGGCAATAGCTAAACATTCGGGAGCAAGATATGTTGTCATCACTGATATAAATCCGTACCGATTAGAATTAGCAAAAAAGATTGGGGTTACCAGAGCAGTAGATGTTTCAAAAGAAAATTTATCAGATATTGTCAAAGAATTAGGAATGGTTGGCGGATTTGATGTCGGTTTGGAGATGAGCGGAAGTCCGAAAGCTTTTAATGATATGATTGATGTAATGTACACTGGTGGAAATATCGCTCTACTTGGTATTCTTCCTTCCAACGCTGGAATTGATTGGACTAAAGTTATCTTTAAAGGATTGACCATAAGAGGAATTTACGGCAGAATAATGTTTGAAACCTGGTACAAAATGCAGGCAATGATTCAAAGTGGACTCGATGTATCTCCCGTAATTACTCATAGATTTAAAATTGACGATTACCTCGAAGGCTTTGAATTGATGAAATCCGGAAATACTGGAAAAGTAATTCTCTCCTGGATTGACTAAGTAATGAACTGGGACGGAATAATTTCTTTACTCATTGCTTCAATTGAAGCATTGCTTCTCATCAACTTGATAATATTTGTTGACAAAAATAAAGTCAACATTTTCACTTTATTAATTGTTTTCCTTTTGGCATCTTATCAGTTTTTTGAGTTTTTAATTTGTAATCAAAATTTTAATCAGCCTTTTCATATTTATCTTGCATTTAGTACTATAACCATCATTCCGGTTCTGAATTTTTTAATGATAAATAGAATATTACAATTTCATGAAAGAAAATTTTTCTTATCTCTTGAGATAATATTTATCCTCTCTGGATTATTTTTTATAATTTATTATGGAATGAATCTTAATTTGTTCAAAGTAGTAAAATGCACTGTTTTTTATGCAACTTACAATTATCCACTAGGTTTTCTTTACGGACTTTTTTATTACGCACCAATTTTGATTTCTTTTTTATTGTTATTCAAAAGTTTTCAAAAGTCGGAGGATAACCGTTTCAGAAATCAATTACGCATTTTATTGATTGGTTATGTATTCATTATAACTCCACCTCTTACCGGATTCGGTTTGAAATTTTTAGGGATGACAGGATTATTAAATTCTATGGAAAGCATTTTGTGTAAGTTCGCTTTCTTTTATGCAATTTCAATCAGTATTTTTTCACTAATAACATCAAATTTCAAGGATGAAAGAAACTATCTTAAATATCTATCTGGTTATAAATGATGATATAATAACAGAATTCAGAGCTAAAAGTTATATCGCTGAAGGTAGCGATAATGAAAAAATAACTTTCCTTAAATCAAAAGCTGATTCTGATTTTCAAAATTCTGAGGTTTTCGAGTCCCCTTATGATAAGAATGGTAAAAAAATTACCTATAAGAAATTTTACAAACTTGAAAAACAAGGGCTTCAATTTAGACTTTTCGAAAATATTTTCGATTATTTTAATGCCCCACAAAATCCGTTAGTTTGCGTTACACCTGTAGTTGATGGAAAAATCATGTCAGAAAATTCTTCTGGTTAAAAACTCAATGAGGAATAAATGAAAAGTTTAATAATTTTTTCGATAATAACATTAGTATCAATTAAAACATATGGTTCAGAAATGTTTATAACTGAAAAAACTTTAGAATTTCAAATAGAAGAAAATATCTCGATAAGAGAGAAACAAAAGGAACTAGATAAAATTTATTCAGATAAAAAGTTGGGCGCCTTTGTTGATAATAACAAAACCTATTTCCGATTATTCACTCCAAATGCCGAAGAAGTTTCGCTCGTAATTTTTGAAAACGTTGATGATTCAGCCGGAGTAGTTTATGAAATGACAAAAGATGAAAATTCAGTTTGGGAAACCTCAATCAATGAAGTATTATATAGTAAGTTCTACAATTTCCTCGTAAAACATAAAAACAAAGAAGCTGTTCTTTGTCTAGATCCATATGCTAAAGCTGTAGCAAGTTATAATTCCTATTTTACTCCTCGCAAAGGAATAATTATAAAAGAAGATAATTTTGATTGGGAAGGAACTTCGTGGATAAAGAACAACTGGCGCGATTTAATCATTTACGAAATGCACATCCGTGATATGACAGAGCATCCATCGAGTGAAGTGGAACAAAGAGGTACTTACCTTGGCTTGACTGAAAAAGATAAGAAAGGTGGATTATCGTATATTAAAAAACTTGGAGTTAATGCTGTTGAACTTTTACCTGCGATGGAATTTGCAAATGTAGAAATTCCTTATCGAAAAGAATTTAGAGGAAGATTCAATACTTGGAATCCTTATGAAAGAAATCACTGGGGATATATGACTGCTGCTTATTTCGCTCCAGAAGAATATTATAGCTTAAATACCCGACAGCTTGAAAGAAATAAATGGAGTGGCGCAGATGCAAAGCAAGTTAATGACTTTAAGGAAATGGTAAAAGCATTTCACAAAGAAGGAATTGCAGTTATAATGGATGTTGTTTACAATCATCTTTCTGAATATGAATTTGGTAACTTGAAAGAAATAGATAAAGAATATTATTTCCGTCTGGATGATGAAGGAAATTATATCGCAGAAAGTTATTGTGGGAATGATTTACGAACGGAAGCTCCTATGTTGAGAAGACTAATAGTCGAAAGTGTCCTCTATTGGATGAAAGAATATCACATCGACGGTTTCCGATTTGATTTGGGAAAACTTTTGGATTGGAAAACAATTGAAACAATTATCTTCGAAGCAAAGAAAGTAAATCCTGATGTAGTTTTTGTTTGCGAGCCTTGGGGAGGTGGATACGACCCTGCTGGATTTTCTCTTAGAGGCTGGGGCTCTTGGAATGATCAAATAAGAAATGGAATAAAAGGTGAAAATCCTTACAACGGGCTCGGTTGGATTTTTGGACAGTGGTACGGAAATAATAATCCTGAAAGAATCAAAAGTTATGTTAAAGGCACTTTAGTTAAAGATGAACACGGATTATTTCAACTACCTGAGCATTCTGTAAATTATCTCGAATCTCACGATGGATACACATTAGGGGATTTCATAAGAATAGGTCTTAGAGATGTTAATCCTTATCATCAAAAAATAAAAAACGTTTATGATTTTGTTAAACTGAATGATGAACAACTAAAATTAAATAAACTTGCTGCTCTATTTCTTTTTACTTCACAAGGAATTTTAATGATTCATAGCGGACAAGAATTTGCACGCACTAAAGTTATTCCTTTCAATCCTGAAATTCCTGATACAAATCAAGGAAAAATTGACCACAATACTTATGACAAAGATAACGAAGTAAATTACATTAACTACGATCACGCAGAATACAACGCAGAGTTATTTGAATTTTATAAAAAACTTATTCAATTAAGAAAATCATATCCTGCTTTAAGAAGAGCAAGTTATGATGAGATTACATTTATAACCAATGAAAACAACCCATTCGCTTTGGCTTATTTAATTGAACATGAAAATGAAATTTTACTTGTTGCGTTAAATGCAGATAATTATAGTAACTTCAGATTAGAATTACCTGAAGGGAAATGGGAAGTTCTTCTCAGCACAGAGTTTTTAATTGAGAAATCATTTCGAAATATAAATCTTAAGCCTAAAGAAGGAATAATTTTAAAGAAGAAACAATAACTAACTTATCTTTAAAGAAAAGTTAATCGATAAATCAATTTTTTTAGAAATTGAAAAATCCCGTCTATTTGAATTAGTGGAAAAATATTTTTTTCAAAATAATTTTTCGCATCATGATTTGTTGGGACGCGTGTGGTTCCTTTGTCCACCACAATCAAAATCATTCAGAATAAAATAAAATTTAGCGATGATCGACTTTTATCCCGACGAAAGTCGGAACTCCCACACACCTGACCATGCGGTACCCTTGACCGTCTAAGGTAGGATCTATTTTGGAACTTTAAATCTTAGTTTTGTGAAAATGAGAGAAGATGATTTGAAACTAAATCATTCATAATAAAAAAACCCTCAATCTTTGATTGAGGGTTGTAATTTTCCGCAAAGACGAATTAAATATAAATCTTGGCGGTGGCCGGATTTTATCCCGAAGAAAGTCGGGACTCCCACACACCTAACTATGCTGAACCCTTGACCGTCATAGGTAGGATTTATTTTAGAACTTTAAATCTTAGTTTTGTGAAATTGAGAGAAGATGATTTGAAACTAAATCATTCATATAAAAAACCCTCAATCAAAGATTGAGGGTTGTAATACTCCGTCAAAGACGGATTAAATATAAATCTTGGCGGTGACCTACTCTCCCACACACCTGCGCATGCAGTACCATCGGCGTTCTAGGGCTTAACTTCTCTGTTCGGAATGGGAAGAGGTGTTTCCCCTAGACAATAACCACCAAAATTAAAACCATGTGCTGAACTTGTTTCAGCATCTAAAATCATTAAAAAAGACGATTGAAAGAGTAGAGCCAACAGAGAGAATCAAATCTGTGTATCAAAATTTAATGGTTAAGTCGCACGACCTATTAGTACTGCTCGGCTGAATGAATTACTCCACTTACACCTGCAGCCTATCAACCTCGTAATCTTCGAGGGGTCTTGAGTCCATAAAGGAGGGATACCTAATCTTGAAGCGTGCTTCGCGCTTAGATGCTTTCAGCGCTTATCACAACCGCACATAGCTACCCAGCGATGCCACTGGCGTGACAACTGGTGCACTAGAGGTGCGTTCACTTCGGTCCTCTCGTACTAGAAGCGACCCTTCTCAAGTATCCTGCGCCCGCATAGGATAGGGACCGAACTGTCTCACGACGTTCTGAACCCAGCTCACGTACCGCTTTAATTGGCGAACAGCCAAACCCTTGGGACCTTCTTCAGCCCCAGGATGCGATGAGCCGACATCGAGGTGCCAAACCTTACCGTCGATATGAACTCTTGGGTAAGATCAGCCTGTTATCCCCGGCGTACCTTTTATCCTTTGAGCGACGGCACTTCCACTCGCTACCGTCGGATCACTAAGTCCTGCTTTCGCACCTGCTCGACTTGTAAGTCTCGCAGTCAAGCTCCCTTGTGCCTTTACACTCGCCGCATGATTACCAACCATGCTGAGGGAACCATTGAGAGCCTCCGTTACATTTTAGGAGGCGACCGCCCCAGTCAAACTACCCGCCTAACACTGTTCCTGATCCTGATTCAAGGACCGAGGTTAGAATCCAAATAAAACAAGGGTGGTATTTCACCGTTGACTCCCCCGAGACTAGCGTCCCGGATTCATAGTCTCCCACCTATCCTACACATGCTTTACCCGAACCCAATGCTAGGGTGCAGTAAAGGTGCACGGGGTCTTTCCGTCCATATGCGGGTAACCGGCGTCTTCACCGGTACCACAATTTCACCGAGCCCGTGGTTGAGACAGTGCCCAAATCGTTACACCATTCGTGCAGGTCGGAACTTACCCGACAAGGAATTTCGCTACCTTAGGACCGTTATAGTTACGGCCGCCGTTTACTGGGGCTTCGATTCAAAGCTTCTCCACCAAAGGCGGATGACCTCTCCTCTTAACCTTCCAGCACCGGGCAGGTGTCAGTCCCTATACATCGTCTTAATTGACTTCGCAGAGACATGTGTTTTTGTTAAACAGTCGCTTGGGCCATTTCACTGCGGCCTCTTTCAGCTAAATTTGTACAATCTCACCTACTTGAGGCACCCCTTTTCCCGAAGTTACGGGGTTAATTTGCCGAGTTCCTTAACCACGGCTCACTCGAGCACCTTAGAATACTCATCCCGTCTACCTGTGTCGGTTTGCGGTACGATCTGATAATTTTCTCCCATACGAAGATTTTCTCGGCAGCATGATTAGGATCAGTTTGTTGGCATAGCCATCCCATTCGCTTCTCGGTTTAACAGAATTGCGGATTTGCCTGCAATTCCACCCTACTAGCTTAGACCACCTAATCCACCAGGTGGCTGATCTTTCACTCCTGCGTCCCTCCTTATGGTCAGCGAAAATTACCAGGTACAGGAATTTTAACCTGTTTTCCATCACTTACGCCTTTCAGCCTCAGCTTAGGATTCGACTAACCCTGAGATGACTAACATTGCTCAGGAAACCTTAGACTTTCGGTGCCCCGATTTCTCATCGGGGTTATCGTTACTTATGCCTACATTTGCTTTTCTATACACTCCAGTCTGGCTCACGCCAGGCCTTCACTGTCTATAGAATGTTCCCCTACCCTCTCCACCAAAGGCGGAGAGCCATAACTTCGGCAAGCAGTTTAAGTCCCGTGTATTGTCGACGCTGAGTCGCTTGACTAGTGAGCTATTACGCACTCTTTAAATGAATGGCTGCTTCTAAGCCAACATCCTAGTTGTCTGAGCAACTCAACATCCTTTCTCTGTTAACTGCTATTTGGGGGCCTTAGTTGATGGTCTGGGTTGTTTCCCTTTTGGCCACGAAGCTTATCCCTCGTAGCCTGACTCCCGAGAAACATATATATGGAATTCGGAGTTTGTCTGGGTTTGGTACCGTTGTGACAGCCCTAGCCCAATCAGTGCTCTACCTCCATTATACTTTGACTCGAGGCTAGCCCTAAAGCTATTTCGGGGAATACGAGCTATTTCCGAGTTTGATTGGCCTTTCACTCCTACCCTCACCTCATCCAAGCGGTTTTCAACCCACACTAGTTCGGACCTCCATGAGGTTTTACCCTCACTTCATCCTGGACAAGGGTAGATCACCCGGTTTCGCGTCTACCGCATGTTACTTCAATTGCCCAGTTAGGACTTGCTTTCGCTACGGCTCCATCCCTTAGGGATTTAACCTTGCAACATACGAGTAACTCGTAGGCTCATTATCCAGAAGGCACGCCGTCATCCCGATAAATCGAGACTCCGACCGTTTGTAAGCATATGGTTTCAGGTACTATTTCACTCTCCTAATAGGAGTTCTTTTCACCTTTCCCTCACGGTACTATGCGCTATCGGTTACGAGAGAGTATTTAGCCTTATGGCGTGGTTGCCACAGATTCCCACAGACTTCCACTTATTCCGTGGTACTTGGGAGATTATTCCAAAGAGACATATTATTTTCACCTACAGGACTATCACCTTGTGTTGTTAACCTTTCCAGGTTATTCGGCTAATATTATGTTTTTTTACTCTTCGGTCTATCAGCAATTCGACCCGAATAATTCCCGCTACCCCGCTAACGCAACAGTTGCTGCTTTGAACACGTTAGACGGTTTAGGCTGTTTCCTTTTCGCTCGCCACTACTAGGGAAATCGCTTTGCTTTCTTTTCCTCCAGGTACTTAGATGTTTCAGTTCCCTGGGTTTCCTTCAACTAACCTATGGATTCAGTTAGAGATGACTCAACATTACTTGAGCCGGGTTACCCCATTCGGAGATCTGCGGGTCACAGGTTATTTCCACCTAACCGCAGCTTTTCGCAGGTAGTCACGTCCTTCATCGGCTTCTCGTACCAAGGCATCCACCATATGCCCTTAGTAACTTAACCAAAATTTTTATACACAGATAGATTTGTGCTCTCTATCTTTTCATAATTGAAAAGTTTTATGGCTCAGTTTTCCGTCAAATGACGGAATACTCTTTCAATCTGTCAAAGAACAAAATCATCAAAGTGGAGCTAATCGGGGTCGAACCGATAACCTCCGCCTTGCAAGGGCGGCGCTCTAGCCAATTGAGCTATAGCCCCAAAAATCAAAAAAGATTTCTGGGTAAATACATTTTTACACACCCAGATGGTGGGCCTGAGTAGAATTGAACTACTGACCTCACGCTTATCAGGCGTGCGCTCTAACCATCTGAGCTACAGGCCCAGTTATTCTTAAGCCTTTAGCTCAAGATTTTATTCAAAATTAAAAGAACAAAAATGATAGAGTGAGAAGCCACCACAAAAATACTCTTAGAAAGGAGGTGATCCAGCCGCACCTTCCGGTACGGCTACCTTGTTACGACTTAGCCCCAGTCACCGGTTTTACCTTAGACAGCTTCCTCCTCGACGAATCGAGGTTAGAATACTGGTTTTGGGTACCCCCGGCTTCCATGGCTTGACGGGCGGTGTGTACAAGGCCCGGGAACGTATTCACCGCGGCGTGCTGATCCGCGATTACTAGCAATTCCAGCTTCATGGAGTCGGGTTTCAGACTCCAATCCGAACTGGGGGTGCTTTTAGGGGATTGGCTAAACCTCGCGGTCTTGCAACCCATTGTAACACCCATTGTAGCACGTGTGTAGCCCTAGGCGTAAGGGCCATGCGGACTTGACGTCATCCCCACCTTCCTCACTACTTGCGTAGGCAGTCCCATTAGAGTGCTCAGCATAACCTGATGGCAACTAATGGTAGGGGTTGCGCTCGTTGCGGGACTTAACCCAACACCTCACGGCACGAAGATCGG
>CAKZPH010000007.1 GCA_937138605.1 uncultured Ignavibacteriales bacterium | reverse complement strand
CAAAAACATTTACACCTCTTATGGTCCTACTTCAGATGCATTTGCATTTTATGCTTTCTTAAATCAGAGTTTATGTTTACACAAAGAGTTTAATTATCAAAAATATTTTGGGAAAAGATAAAATCTATCAACTGTTTATTAGTATGATCGTGTAATTAATCATTTTCGGATTTTGATGAGGAATATATCTTTAAAAGTGATAGTGTTTAGACTAATTTAAAATTTTGAAAAAACAGATCCATTTTATGAGGTAATGGTCTCTGTTGGTATAAATCAATTGCTTGATTGTAAATTTTTTACGGAATAGCTAGGAAATATTTATCAGTCGTTTATTTGTTACATTTTTGCATTTATATCTTCAAACGTGCCTAAATAAAATTTAAGGATTGATTAATAAAGATTATCTCCCATCACCTTAAAATCAGGTGGGCGGCGATTTTGAAGAAAGTAAGGATGATTAATAGTGTTGTTATAACTTCATCAGAATGCAATTCATCTGTTGTAAATAATTTTATCTATTTCATAATTATCCCAATCCATTTAATGCGGTGAAAAAAATTAAATTAGAATTCTAAAATTGGAATTAGTTCAAATAAAGGTTTATGATTTCCTTGTAAGAGAAATAAAAAAGCCAATAAATGAGCATAAACTATAAAAAAATTTTGAGGTTGAATTTATATCAAGCAATTTCCCAGGTGGAGTTTATTTCATTGAATAGAAATTATACAAAAACAATAGATGATTTTATTGGGATAATAAAATGCCAAAAGACCTTCCTTTTTAATTTATATAATTAATCTAACTTCTTAGAGAGAATAAGTTCAGTTTAGTAAAATGATTATCAGCTATATAAAACGTGCAAGTTTCCCTTGAGTAGTGCGTTATTGAGTAATTACAATTTTTTTGTTAATAAGTTAACGTTAGATTAATGTGGTTTGGTTAGCAAAACAACGTTAGCTTTCAATTATTTTAACGATGTTCAAAATGAGAAAATTTTGAAAGCGCTCCTTAATTTCTTGTTTAGTAATATTTTACTCAATTTTTAGTAACTGCTTCTATTGATTAAAACCAGATGGGCATTTTATCGTATTATTTGACTATTATAAACTCCGATAACACGCGTAAAACAGGTTTCAAATATTCTTTTCACAAAATTTTTCATCATTTTACTATTTCATTATTTACTTACGATTTTACAAACAAGTTAATTCTAGATCTGTAATCTGTTAATGATAGTCACTTATGATGATTGAGAAGATTCAAACTTATTTTACAATTTGATATAAGCAACATACTTTTAATATTGGTATAAACTAACCGAATCATATAAATTAACTTTCAAGTACGTCTATTAATTTATCTATTTCCCCATGAGTATTGTAAAAGTGAGGCGAAAAACGGATAAAACCTTCACGTAGCGAACATATGATGTTTTGTTGTTTTAGATGTTCGAAAAGTTTTGTTGAATTTTCGGATTTAATTGTGATAATTCCAGCTAATTCTGAGGTATCGTTTGGTGTAAACAAGAGCTCGTAACCCAACTCTAGTAATCTTTCTATGAGATAATTTGAATTTTCAGCTATTTTATCTTGAATAGAATCAAACCCGATGGATTTGAAGAAGTTCAGATTCGAATTAAGAGAAATTATTCCAGCGTAATTTAAGGTGCCGTTTTCAAATCTTCTTGCTGTATCATCTAAAATAAGTTCATAGTCAAGGAGATTCCACGCATTCTTAACACTTAACCAACCAATGTATTTGGGATTTAATTTATTTTGTAAATCCTCAGAAACGTAAATTATAGTAGTTCCTTCCAGTCCTAACAACCATTTCTGAATTCCCGAAGCGAGAAAATCAATTTTCATATCTTCAACATCAATCTTTGAAACACCAAGTGATTGAATGGCATCAACTGAAAAAATTATTCCTTTATTGCGACAAAATTCACCAATCAATTTAAGATCAAGCTTCTGTCCCGTTAAAAACTGAACATGACTAAGAGAAATTAATTTTGTCTTATTGGTTACAGCATTGAAAAGATCTTCTACAAATATTTTCCAATTATTTGTCTTTAGGATTTTAACATTAACCCCATATTGCTTTAGATTTAAAAAGGGGTAAACATTGGCAGGAAATTCGATGTCAAATAAGATTACCTCATCATCAGTTTTCCATTGCAAACCTTGAGCAAGCAGGTTCATCGCATTGGAGACATTATCAATAAAAGCAATTTTATTTGGAGCTGTATTTAATAGTTCTGCAAGAAGATATCTTGTTTCTTTGACTTTATTAAGTGTTTCTTGGTAAAAATCAATTGAACCTTCACTTTTTTCATATAAATATTTTTTCACAGCCTCTACTGTAATTTTTGGAATAGGTCCTGTTGAAGCATGATTAAAGTATATTGTATTGTTTTTCAGATAGGGGAATTGTTCACGAATATTATTGATATTCATGTTCACATTTTATTAGTAAGGAAAAAAGTACTAAATAATTCGTTTGAGTATACAAAATTACCAATTACAAATTCAATTAGGATGATTAACTTTAATTATGAGTTAAAAAAGTCTTTTTGGTGTATGAATAAAAGCCAGGTCGTCTTAAAGTCGTCTGGTTAAATTGTAGCATATTAAATTTTACTTATTTATAAATTTGGAATGGAAAATCAGGCTTAACAATTTAGTGTGTTATGACATTAAAAGAATCTTTAACACCAAATGAAATGATTCGGCTTTATGCTATAGGTGCTTTTCCTATGGCAAATGAATTGACTGGCGAGATTGAATGGTACTATCCTAATATCCGTGCAATTATTCCACTCGATAATTATAATATTCCACGAAGTGTCAGGCAATTAATTAAACGAAATTACTTTCAAGTTAAGTATGATACAAACACAATGGAAGTTATTAGGAATTGTGCAAAAAGAGAGCGTACGTGGATTAGCCCGGAACTTATAGATTATTATTATGAGATTTATAAATTGGGTTACGTTCATAGTGTGGAAACATATAGATTTAACAGACTTGTTGGAGGGCTGTATGGAATTTCAATCAAAGGTGCATTTTTTGGCGAAAGTATGTTTTCATTTGAAGAAAACGCATCAAAAGTTGCTTTTGCACACTTAATCTATCATTTGATTGAAAGGAAATTCAAATTACTTGATGTCCAATTTTTAACTAAACATCTTCAAATGTTCGGCGCAATCGAAATTACTCTGGTGGAATATAATTCTCTTCTTAAACGAGCGTACGAAACTGACACTACATTTTTGTAATTTGCACATCAAATTTTTTCAAATGAGGAAACATATGAAAAGAACAATAATTCTATGGCTCATAGCTTTAGTTGTAACTGTTTTTACTGCTATATTTCAAAGAATTACTGGTCCGACTTATCCAATTCATGGGGAAGTCAATCTTCTCGATCAAAATATAAAATATAAATTAGAACGCTCTCATAGCAGCTCAAAACCATATCAAATTAAACTTGATGTAAAGAGTGAAAACATAGCAGGTGTTCTTTACTACAAAAGACACAAGACGAAAGATGATTGGACAACCATAAAAATGGAGTATTTGGAGGGATTCTTAGTTGCAGAACTTCCACCACAACCACCAGCCGGAAAGTTAGAATATAAAATTGAATTAACCTATAATAACGAAAAAGTAGTGATTCCAGAGAAAGGAAAAGTTATTATTCGATTTAAGGGAGATGTTCCCGCCCTAGCTCTCATCCTACATATCATATTTATTTTTCTTGCTATGATATTTTCTACAAGAACAGGATTGGAATACTTCAATACCAATCCAAACTATAAAATTAAAATGTATTTGACAGTGCTCTTTCTTTTCTTGGGTGGATTTTTGTTCGGTCCTTTAGTTCAATATTATGCATTTGGTGCATGGTGGACTGGAATACCATTTGGTTACGATTTAACTGATAATAAAACTTTGATTGCATTTATAGGTTGGCTTTTTGCTTTGATAAGATTTAACAAGTCACCAAAAGCTGATAAATGGATTTTATTGGCTGCAATTTTAATGTTAATTATATTTTTAATTCCTCATAGTTTGCTGGGAAGCGAGTTAGATTATTCAAAAATTGACAGCGTCAACTTTCAGGAATAAAATTTTCATGTTGTTAAAATCATATTAGAAAAAAATCATAGCTTATTAAGGAAAATTAATTTTATTTTCTTTGATAAAGTATACTTTTAGAATTTCACACCGAAAGCTCATAGCCCACAAAAGATATGTTTGTATCCGAATTCTTTGCTAATTCAAAAGTAACAATAAAAGTTAGCTTTGTTTTGCTATGTAATCTGGGTAATTTTGTATCTAATAATTAACAAAAAGGAGTAAGTAAATGTTACTTATTGAAGATATTATAGCGCGTGAAATTTTAGATTCGAGAGGTAATCCAACAATAGAAGTAGACGTAATTCTTGAAGATGGCACATATGGACGTGCCGCTATTCCAAGTGGTGCTTCAACCGGTACACTTGAGGCCGTAGAACTTCGTGACAATGATAAATCACGTTTTCTCGGTAAAGGTGTAAAGAAAGCAGTAACAAACGTAAATGAAATTATTGCAGATAATTTGATAGGTTTCGATCCTTTTGATCAGGTGAAAATTGATAATATTCTTCTCGAATTAGATGGGACTGAAAATAAAAGCAATCTCGGTGCAAATGCAATTTTAGGAGTTTCCCTTGCAGTTGCAAAAGCAGCGGCAAATACACTTGGGATGCCACTATATAGATATATTGGTGGCACAAATGCGAAGGTTTTGCCTGTTCCCATGATGAACATTATCAATGGTGGTAAACATGCTGATAACAATGTAGATTTTCAGGAATTTATGATTATGCCTGTAGGTGCCCCTAAATTTAGTGAAGCTTTGCGAATGGGAGCTGAAGTGTTTCATCACTTAAAATCTGTTCTAAAGAAGAAAGGATATAACACAGCTGTTGGTGATGAAGGTGGTTTTGCACCAAATCTTAAATCAAATGAAGAAGCTATTGAAGTTATCCTTGAAGCTATTGAAAAGGCTGGATACAAAGCAGGTGAAGATATTGCTATTGCACTTGACCCGGCTGCCAGCGAATTTTATTCTGATGAAAAGAAAAAATACATTTTTTCTAAATCTGATGGTTCTGAGTTGACAAGTGAAGAAATGGTTCAATATTGGAAAAACTGGGTTGAAAAATATCCAATTATATCAATTGAAGATGGTATGAGCGAACTTGATTGGGATGGTTGGAAGTTACTAACAAATACTTTAGGTGATAAAATTCAACTTGTCGGCGATGATATTTTTGTAACTAATCCAGATATATTATCAAAGGGAATTGAAAAAGGTATTGCAAACTCAATTTTAATTAAACTCAATCAGATCGGAACCTTAACTGAAACGGTTGATACAATTGAGCTTGCAAAGAAAAATGGATATACGGCTATCATTAGTCATCGTTCAGGAGAAACTGAGGATACAACGATTTCTGATCTTGCGGTTGCAACAAACGTCGGAATGATAAAAACCGGTTCAGCAAGTCGAACTGATAGAATTGCCAAATACAATCAGCTTTTAAGAATTGAAGAAGAACTAGATACTGATGCTATTTTTTTAGGAATTGGTGCTGTTAAATGTTCTAAAAGATTTTTATAAGTCTAAAGATTTACAAATTAGGTTAAATGTGTGAAGTCGTTGCACTTGCAACGACTTCTTTGTCTTAACAAAAAAGAGGGAAAAATTATGAGAGTAATTAAAAGTATTTGGTTTTTAGTATCAATAGGTTTAACAATGAACTTAAATGCACAAAAAATATTCCCATACGAAATTAAAGAACATACATTATCTAATGGACTTAAGGTTGTCATCATACCATATAACAGTCCAGGTGTGATTGCATATTATACTGTTGTTCGTGCAGGTTCGAGAAATGAAGTAGAACCCGGGAAGACCGGTTTTGCTCACTTTTTTGAGCATATGATGTTTCGAGGAACAGAAAAATACTCTGATGTGGAATATAATAGAATTCTAAAACTACTTGGAGCTGATTCCAACGCCTGGACTTCCAATGATCAAACCGTTTATCACATCGTAGCAAGTGCTGATGCACTTGAAACAATTATTGATATTGAATCAGATCGATTTAAAAACTTAAAATATTCAGTCGAACAATTCAAAACCGAAGCTGGCGCAATACTGGGGGAATATAATAAGAGCGCTTTGAATCCTTTTCAAATCTTAAATGAAGAAATGCAAAAGCTTGCGTTTACTAAACATACATATCGTCACACCACAATTGGTTTCCTTGAAGATATTAAAGAAATGCCAAATCAATATGACTATAGTTTACAATTTTTTGATAGATACTATAGACCTGAATATTGCACAATTATTATTGTCGGCGATATAGATTTCAAGAAAGCAGTATATTTAGTTGAAAAATATTATGGTGATTGGAAACGGGGCAATTTTACTCCCGTCATTCCAGCTGAACCCGAACAAAAAGAAGAACGAGTGAAAAATGTAAAATCACCAAATAAAACATTACCATATCTCTACATTGGTTATAAAGTTCCAGCATTCGATCCTAAAAGCAAGGAAGTGGCTGCTTTAACAGTTATGGCAGAATTACTTTTTTCTGAAACTTCTGAGCTTTATCAGAAATTGGTACTTGATGAAAAACTTGTGGATTTTGTAAGTGGAGAAATGCCTGTTGATAAGGACCCAACTCTTTTCAGAATTTGGGCTAGAATTAAGAAAGATGAAAGCATAGAAAAAGTTAAACAAGAAATTTTTAACGCGATAGAAAAAATGAAATACGATCCAATTTCACCAAAAAAATTAAATGATATAATTTCAAATATGAAATATAGCTTTCTCCATGAACTTGATAATGCGAATTCAATTGCATCGACTATTGCTTTTTATGTTAGTGTAACAGGTTCAACTTATAGTTTGGACGAATTTTATCAGACAATTTCCAGTATAACTCCTGAAGACATTCAAAATGTTGCTAAAAGATATTTCATAAAAGAAAAAAGAAATGTTGTCACGTTAACATCGGGGGAGAATTAATATGAAAATTAAATCAATAATTCTAATTCTCGTGATTTTATCTATGGAAAGTTTATTCGCTCAGAAAATTAAATTTACAACACTGAAGATAGACGATTCACCGATTATTTCATTTAGAATCCAATTTCGAGTGGGAAGTATTAATGACCCCAAAGGCAAAGAAGGTTTGAATCAATTAACAGCTAGATTAATAGCTGAAGGGGGTTATGGTCAGGTTACTTACAAAGAAATGATTGAAAAGCTTTATCCAATTGCGGGAAAGATCAGAGTATTTCCAAACAAAGAGGTAACAACATTTGTTGCAGATATCCACAAAGACAATCTCGAAAAATTTTGGAACATATTTGAACAGGTTCTTACTAATCCTAGGTTTGACGAAAATGATTTTATAAGATTAAAAGATTTACAACTAAATTATATTAAAAATACACTACGACGTGAAAACGACGAAAATCTTGGAAAAGCAGTTTTAGAAACTTTCATTTATGAAAATCATCCCTATGGTTGGATTGAAGCGGGCACTATTAGTTCAGTTCAGTCAATAACTCTTCAAGATGTTAAGGATTTTTATAAGAAGTTTTACACTCAAACCAATCTTGTGGTTGGAATTGCTGGGAATTTTAAAGACGAATTTATTAACAAAGTAAAAAGGGATTTGTCTAAACTTCCAGTTGGTAAACCAAATATTGTTAAACTACCTAAAGCAAATAAAATTCAGGATATTGAAGTTACATTAATTGATAAAAAGACTCCAGCCACTGCCATTTCCTTAGGATATCCAATTGAAATTAATCGTTCACACAAAGACTTTTACGCTTTGATGGTGGCAAATTCTTACCTTGGAGAGCACAGAACATTTAATGGTGTTTTAATGAACAAAATGCGAGGTGATCGCGGACTTAACTATGGTGATTATTCTTACATAGAGCATTTCATTCAAGATGGTGGTTCTACTTTCCCAATTCCTAATATTCCCAGAAAACAACAATACTTTTCAATCTGGATTCGACCAGTGAGTAACGTTAATCGTCATTTTGCTTTAAGGATGGCCATCAGAGAAGTTGAAAATCTTGTTAAGAACGGAATACCTGAAAAAGATTTTGAAGAAACTAAAAAATTTTTGATTAACTACTCTAAACTCTGGGTTCAAACACAATCCAGACGATTAGGTTATCTAATGGATTCGGAATTTTATGGTACACCATACATAATTGACGAAATTGCAAAACGACTTCCAAAACTTACCAAGAAAGATGTAGATAATGCTATCAAAAAATACTTGAATTACCAGAACTTTAAAGTTGCAATTGTTACTGAAGGCTCAGAAGAATTTGCGAAAGATCTGATTAATAATGTTGTCTCTCCAATAACTTATCAACATTCTAATATATCTCAACACATTCTCGATGAAGACCGATATATTCAGAAATACCTTCTAAAAGTTAAAAGAGAAAAATTAAAAATCATCCCTGTGGATAAGATTTTTGAATAGTGAATTATTAAATCCCGATTCTTAAGATCGGGATAAATTATGCAGGTTAAAATCTGGAGTCATAATGAATAAACGAAATCAAATAAATAGAGTCAACAAATTCATTAAAGATAATCAGATTGAAATAATCGACCTAAAGTGTGTTGACTTAATAGGACGTATTCATCACATTTCCTTACCACTTTCTGAAGTTACTTTAGAGGAAATTGTCCATGATGGTGTTGGATTCGATGGATCGAGCTACAAGTTCTCAAAAGTAGAAAACAGTGATATGATTTTAATTCCTGACTTATCTACTGCGATTATCGATCCATTCAGAGAAATGAAAACACTTACTTTTTTCTCTAACATTCATCTTACAGATGAGAAACGTTCCAGGTTTACTCAAGATGGAAGGTACGTTGCACAAAAGGCCGAAGCAGCTTTGAAAAATTTGAAGATTGCTGATTCCTCTTGGTGGGGTCCTGAATTTGAATTTTATATTTTTTCTAAGGTTGAATATGATACACGAACAGCATCTTCATTTTATCACGTTGAACACGCTGAGGAATTTTATACCAATGCTTATCATGCTGCTAATCCTTTTGATATCTATGATGATTTTCGTGACGAAGCATGTGATTGCCTAAAAAAATTTGGAATTAAGGTTAAGTATCATCATCATGAGGTTGGTGAAAGGGGACAGCAAGAGATTGAAACTTATTTTATGAATCTTTTAGAGGGAGCTGATAAAACAATTCTTACTAAATATACTTTATTCAATCTTTCAAGGATGAAAAATTTATTTATCACCTTCATGCCCAAACCAATGTTTCAACAATCTGGTAACGGCCTTCATGTGCATCAATTTTTAACGAACCTCGGTAAAAATATTTTTTATGAAAAAGGTAAATATGGAAGTTTAAGTAAAATAGCGTTGAATTATATAGGTGGATTATTGAAACATGCAAACGCATTATGTGCGTTTACAAATCCTAGCACAAATTCTTACAAGAGATTAGTTCCTGGGTTTGAAGCACCTGTAGCAATTACTTATGGTCAGGCAAATCGATCATCAGCAATAAGAATTCCCAAATACATTAACAATCCTGAATTTACTCGAATTGAGTATCGACCACCGGATGCAACGGCAAATCCATATTTATGTTTGAGCGCAATGTTGATGGCTGGAATAGATGGAATAATAAATGAAATAGATCCCGTTAAGGAAGGCTTTGGTCCTTTTGATACAAATATTTTTGAGTTAGAAAAAGATAAACGAATTCATTTTTTACCCAGAAATTTGGATGAAGCTCTTGACGCATTGAGAGAAGATAACGAATTCTTGAAGAGAGAAAATGTTTTCACTGATGATTTGATAAATCAATGGATAAAATTAAAGGAAGAAGAAATAAGAGCTATTGCAACGATGCCCCATCCATTTGAATATAAGATGTATTTTAGTTTATGATACTTTGAATTTAAGTTGAATTTACTTGATAAACGGTGAATTTTAGTTCATTGATAGACGGTTAGATTATTGGTAATTTTGTAAAATTTTTTTAATAAAAAATTTGAGGTAAGTTATGGTAGATTATCCTAAGCATTTATATATGATTGTTTTTCCAACAAATGCACTGGTGGCTTCTCAACTAAATCCTGATGATTTTGGTATGCACTATGCGGTTGGAAGCACAAAGCATTACAGTGGTAAAGTCATTTTCGCTGAGCTGGATATTAATTTTAGAGATCCTTATTTCGAGATCGATAAGTATCTCGAAGAAACCAAAGCAGATCCAGTAACTGGGAAACCTAAAAGAACTAAATTCATAAGTTCCTATGCTGTTTTAGAACATGTTCCTCTTGGAGTTATTAAGAAATTATACTTAGTTCATCCTAATGGGAAAGTTTTAGAGCTTGAAAAAGGTGAATACACTGCAATAAATCAACCCGGATTAATAAGAATTTATCAGGAAATTTGTCCACTTGAAACTCTTGTAGCTTCTACACTTGATCAAAGACAATTTGGTCAATGGATTACCCGAGGAACAAGAGCCAAAGGATCTCCCAAAATTCTGTTCACACAAATCGATTTCAACATCGACAAATTTTTTGAAGAGAATAAAGGCAAAGAGATTATAACTTGTGATATACCAAATGTTAATCCTTATAGATTGAGAGAATGTATTGAAGAATTAAAAAAGAATCCAGATAAACTAACAAAGACAATAAGCTTAGGTTCTGTTTTGAAGGAAATTTCTTTTGCTATGATTAGACACGGATTTTGGTTTGTTGATGGTGATGAAATGGTATTTTTCCCATTTCCATCTATTGAGGAACTTGAAACAAAATACTTTTACTGGTGGAAATTTGCAGCTAAGTAATAACTAAACAAATCGAAATATTGGAGGAAAAAATATGGCAATAAAAATTGCAATCAATGGTTTTGGAAGAATCGGAAGATTAGTCTTTCGAAGAGCTCTTGAAGTCGGTGGCTTTGATTTTGTAGCCATCAATGATTTAACGGATGCAAAAACTCTTGCGCATCTACTTAAATATGATTCTATTCACGGAAGATTTAATGGAACCGTTGAAGTTGATGGAAACGACTTAATTGTAAATGGAGACAGATTAAAGGTTTATGCTGAAAAAGATCCTGCTAATCTGAAATGGGATGGTGTAGATATTTTGATTGAATCAACAGGTAAATTTAGGAAACCTGAACAACTAAAAGTTCATCTTGATAAAGGTGCTAAAAAAGTTATTCTAACAGTACCTGCGGATGAAAAAGAATCAAAAATGGACGCAACTGTTGTTCTTGGTGTGAATGATAATGTACTAACTCCGGAAATGCGATTAGTCTCTAACGCCTCATGTACAACAAACTGTCTTGCACCAATGGTCAAGGTTTTGCATGATAATTTCAAAGTAAAATATGGTTTGATGACTACAGTTCACTCATACACTAACGACCAAAATCTACTTGACTTACCGCACAAAGATTTGAGAAGAGCTCGTGCTGCTGCAATGTCGATTATTCCAACAACTACAGGTGCAGCTAGAACAATTGGTAAGATTATACCGGAATTGAAAGGAAAATTGGATGGTATAGCTTTGCGTGTTCCAACTCCTGATGGCTCAATTACTGACTTTGTTTGTGAAGTTGAGAAAACCGTCACTGTTGAAGAGATTAATGCTGCATTTAAACAAGCAGCAGAAACATATATGAAAGGAATTCTCGAATATACTGAAGATGAAATCGTTTCCGCAGATATTGTACACCATCCAGCTAGCTGCATTTTTGATGCTAAGTCTACCATGGTAATGGAAGGAAATATGGTTAAAGTGTTTGGTTGGTATGATAATGAATGGGGCTATTCATGCCGTGTGGTTGAACTTGCTCAAAAAATGTATGAATTAAAATAAACTTGCTTAAAATTCAGTCGTTTTATTACTTATAAAAAAGAAAGCCTTCAAAATTCGAAGGCTTTCTTTTTTAGTTTTCACTAATAATATTGAATTTTAGCGTAATGCGCGTTCCCTTATTTAATTCACTATCTATTTTAATTGAACCTTTGTAAATGGTTACAATTTTATTTACGATTGCTAATCCCAATCCGCTCCCTTGTTGTTCAAAATGTTCTCTATTATATTGATAGAATGGTTCTATTACTCGGTCAATTGCTTCCTTGGGCAGTCCAATTCCTTTATCTTCAACAGTGATTTCGAAGTTTTTTTCTGTTGCTTTAGCAGAAAATGAAATATCAATTCTATCAGGTGGTGAAAATTTATATGCGTTATTTATAAGTTCTAAAATAATTGTATTTAAAGAATTATAGTCAAGTGGACAAGGATAATCTACACCTACCAGATTTGAATGAATTGTTACATTAAACTTTTCAGAAAGGTCTTCAATGATAGTATTGACTTCTATGTGCCAGTTTATATTTCTTGTTTTTCGTAATGCTTCTAATTTTTTTTCATCAATTTCTATTACTTCAAGTTCCGCTAATTTGAGGAATTTCATAACTAAGTGATGGAGCCTATCACTGCTTTTTTTAATATAGGTTAAAAACTCATCTTTTTCCTTTTCTGATGCTTCATAGTTTTTGTCCAAAAGAAGTGACAAAAAACCTTCTAATGTGCTTAAGGGGTTTTTGAACTCGTGTGGTATGGCATAAAGAATTGATTTTCTTATTTCATCAAGTCGAGATTTGACTCTTTCCTTTCTTTCGATTGATTTTTTCAATTTAGCTTTAATTGAAACCAATAAATCTTCGAATTCAAAAGGTTTTGTTATGTAGTCTTCTGCACCGATTGATTTTCCATATCGTATATCTTTTTTATCACTTTTTGCTGTAAGAAAAATTAAAGGAATGTCTCGTAACTTTTCATCTTCATTTAGTTTTTCTTGCATTGTAAATCCGTCCATAACGGGCATCATAACATCACATACGATTAAATCAGGCATAAATGTTTTTGCTTTTTTCAGCCCTTCTTCTCCATTAGCTGCCTCTTCAACTATAAAATTTTCTTGCTCTAGTTCCATAAGGAGCAAAGTTCGAAGGTTGTCTTCATCTTCAACTAAAAGGATTTTGCATTTATCTAAAATCATTTTTCACCAACTTCTTTTCTCACCATGCAGATCGTATGCTTATTATTAAATTTTTTCGTGATTAAACAATAAACTGCGATATCTTTTCTGCATGCACCAACGCTTTCTGGAGGAGCAAATTCAGCAAATTGGCATGTAAAATCGCAATAAAGAGGTAGCTCGGAAATTTCGTATTTAGTTTTTTTTCTTTTCATCTAATTAATAATGAATAGCTAAACACAATTTAATATTTTAGTAGCAAAGATAACAAGAAATGAAAACGCTAGTCACTTCGTCAGTTAAAAAAGCTTCGGAGTTTATAAAAAGAGGAGAGGTGGTTGCTTTTCCAACCGAAACCGTTTATGGGCTGGGTGCAGATGTCTATAATGAAGAGGCAGTTAAAAAAATATTTTATGCAAAAATGCGTCCACCTGATAATCCGTTAATAGTTCATGTTCATAATTACTCTCAAATAGAATCAATTGTAAAAAAAATTACTCCTGTAGCTGAAAAAATAATCGACAAGTTTTTTCCTGGACCAATTACAATTGTTTTAAAAAAAAATGATGTAATCTCTGAATATATTAGTGGTGGACTTGATACTGTGGCAATTCGTTTACCTTCACTTCAATTAACACAAAAGTTTATAAAAGAATGTGGCGTACCTCTAGCAGCACCTTCCGCTAATCTTTCAGGTTCTCCCAGTCCAACTTCCTGGAATCATGTTTATTTCGATTTGAATGGTAGAATTCCATGCATTCTTAAAGGTCCAAATTGTAAAATTGGTCTTGAGTCTACTGTAGTAGATTGTACTCAAAAATTTCCAGTTATACTTCGACCAGGCATAATTTCATCTGAAGAATTAAAAACTATATTTCCTGATGTTAAAATTTACAATCCAAGGGGATACATTCGACCAAAGTCTCCAGGAATGAAATACAAACATTATGCGCCTAAAGCAAAAGTTATTTTAATTAATAATCAAGTGGATTTAGAAAAGTATAACATCAAGTTTAGTGAATCAGCTTTTATTGGATTTATGAAAGTTAGGAACTTTAAGAAAGTAAAAAGATTAAATGACCTTCGCGACTATGCCCGATCGCTTTTTGATTTTTTCAGAAAGTGTGATAAAATGAAAATTAAAACTATCTATTGTCAAACTGTTCCACCAGAAGGACTTGGACTTGCAATTATGAATCGTTTGATAAAAGCTTCTCATAACGAATAAAAAAGAGGTAAAACATGAAATGTGAGGACTATCGAAAAAAAATATTTGAAGAATATTCAAATTGGGAGGAAAATACCTTAAAACCCTTTATTCAAGAAAATACTGAGCAGAGAGAAGAATTTGTCACAACTTCCAATCAGGTAGTTAATCGAATCTACTCTCCAATTGATTATGATTTTGAGAATTATTCAGAAAAGATTGGTTTTCCGGGAAAATATCCGTTCACACGTGGTGTCCAACCTACGATGTATAGGGGAAAGTTATGGACGATGAGACAATATGCCGGTTTTGGTACTGCGAAAGAATCAAATCAGAGATACAAGTTTTTATTAAGTCAGGGGACAACTGGTCTTTCAGTTGCATTTGATCTCCCCACACAAATTGGATATGATTCGGATGATTTACACTCTGAAGGTGAGGTTGGTCGAGTTGGAGTTGCTATTGATACACTTGCTGATATGGAAATTCTTTTTGATGGAATTTCACTTGATAAAGTGTCTACTTCAATGACAATAAATGCACCGGCTTCAATTTTACTGGCAATGTACATTGTTGTATCGGAAAAAAATGGAATATCACGTAATAAACTTTCAGGTACAGTGCAAAATGATATATTAAAGGAATACATTGCACGAGGCACATACATTTTTCCGCCAAAACCGTCAATGCGATTGGTTACTAATTTATTTGAATTTTGTTCAAAAGAAGTTCCAAAATGGAACACTATATCCATTTCAGGTTATCACATTCGCGAAGCTGGATCAACTGCTGCACAAGAGATAGGATTTACTCTTGCCAATGCAATTGCTTACGTTCAAGCAGCAATTGATGCAGGACTCGACGTGGATAAATTTGCCCGTCGTATATCATTCTTTTTCAATGCCCACAATGATTTGTTTGAAGAGGTAGCGAAATTCAGAGCAGCTCGAAGGTTATGGGCTCGAATAATGAAAGAAAGATTCAAAGCAAAAGACCCTCGATCGATGATGCTAAGATTTCATACTCAAACTGCGGGTTCATCACTTACGGCTCAACAAACTGATAATAATATTATCAGGACAACAATTCAGGCACTTGCAGCTGTGCTTGGTGGAACACAAAGTTTGCACACCAACTCCAAAGATGAAGCCTTAGCTTTGCCAACCAAATTGTCAGCTCAGATTGCTTTGCGAACCCAGCAGATTATTGCATATGAATCAGGTGTAATTAACACAATTGATCCACTTGCTGGTTCATATTTCGTAGAGGCATTAACTGATCAACTTGAAAAGGAAGCCGAAGCATACATTAATAAGATTGATGAGTTAGGCGGTGCACCCTCAGCCATAGAAATTGGTTACATCCAAAGAGAAATTCAAAGCTCTGCATATCAATATCAAAGAGATATTGAGAGTGGAAAACGGATAATTGTAGGTGTGAACAAATTCATAGTCGAAGAAGAAGAATCAGAGGAAATATTAAAAATAGATCCATCAATCGAGAAGAATCAAATTGAGTTTCTAAAAAAGGTTAAAAGCGAAAGAAATCAGGAAGAAGTAAAATCTAAATTACAAGCATTAAGAGAGGCAGCAAAATCAGATGTAAATCTGATGCCATATTTCATTGATGCCGTTCGAGTGTATGCTTCGATTGGTGAAATTTGTGGAGTTCTGAGGGAAGTCTTTGGTGAGTATCGAGAAAATTTATAAGTAGAATTTAATTGAGAATTGATGAGCAATTTATTTTCAATTTTAATATGATTTTACTTACTTTTAATGGTGTTTTGTGCTAACTATTAAACTATCAGATTCGGTGATTAGAAAAATTATTTTCAATTAGTATCAAGAGATTTTATTTTAAGTAAACGAATTTTTTAATTCCAACTTCACCATTTGTACTTAAAACATAAAAATAGCTTCCTGATGATAAATTGTATCGTGATGCGTCAAACTCAACACTATGATAACCTTCCTTTTGGTATTCGTTAACAATCTCAGCAACTTTTTCGCCATAAAGGTTAAAAATACTTAGAACAACAAATCCATCATTTTTCAAATTGTATGATATAGTAGTAGTAGGATTGAATGGATTTGGATAGTTCTGAAAGAGTTCAAAAGATTTGATGATATTATTTTCATTTTCAACGGATGTTGTAACGTTTATAAGAAAGTTTGTTGCGTGATTCCATTGATCGCCGAAGCTGGAACCATTGGAATTTACTGAGTTGCCCGTTGCATAGAGAGTTATATTACCAGGATTTGCGGGAGCGGTTAATTCAAAAGTAAAAGTAACAACTCCACCACTTGGAGATCTGGGAGAAATATGTGTAAGTTCGTTTCCAATTTTTTGTAGTCCGCCACCAGTAACGGTGCTTAAAACTCCTGAATTTGTGGCGATGTTCACGCCAGCGCGTACTAATGGTCCTCCTGTTATTGTAGCTGTGTAAGTGCCTTTTGTATTTGCGGCCAGTGAAGTAGGGCCGGATATACTCACCGAAACTGTACTGGATGGCCAAATGTTATGGCATGTACAACCATTTCCATTTAATGTAGTAACGCCTGTAATGCCTGATGAATAAGAATAAAAAAGAAATGATACGATTAACATTGAGAAAGGTAATAGTGATGCTAGAAAGAAATTATTTTT
>CAKZPH010000006.1 GCA_937138605.1 uncultured Ignavibacteriales bacterium | reverse complement strand
GAGGATTAAATATGAATAAAATTCTACTTTTTACCATTTCGGTT
The DNA here is from genome assembly GCA_937138605.1 of uncultured Ignavibacteriales bacterium. Lineage (GTDB taxonomy): Bacteria > Bacteroidota > Ignavibacteria > Ch128b > Ch128b > CAKZPH01. The sequence goes on along the minus strand of CAKZPH010000006.1, from coordinate 10,754 downwards.
CTGCTCACTGTAAATTGTACATTCTCTCAATCAATTTATCAAACAAAATATAATACCAAGTTAAATCCTGTATTACATAATACAAGGCCCATATTACCGCAGGAAGTAATAAATTATGATCAAAGCAATTATTTTACCGCTGGAATAATTTCTTACAATATACATTATCCATCTAAACAGAAACTTTCTGACTTTAATCAGAAAGGATTTTTCATCGGGACAAGGCGAAACACAACCAATATTGACGAAATTATCCTAAGCGATTTATTAGGACTCCATTTTAACATCGGAGGAGAAAACACTTTTGGTTTTGCAACTGGTACAAACTACATAAAGTATCCCGATAACACCCTGGATACAATAATACATTATACAGGTACATTAAATCTTTACAGCACTAACATTAATTCAGAACTAATTGTAAGGCTCCCTCTACTTGATCGAAAAATTATAGGAGGAATCTCTCTAACATTTTTCAACATCGGTGTAACAGGTTCTTACATGAAAAGCGGCAGATTTACTGGAAAAGTTTTCGGAGCTGTCGATATCATTCCATTCTATATTCAAATTTATGGTAAGCTGGCTCTTAAAAATGCTACCTTTGGTGCAGGTATGTTTATTAATCCTTATAGTTTTGCAGAATATAGATTCGGTCCAAAAGATTTCGTTGGTGATGACTCAGGACTTTTCCTCAATTCAGCCCAATTCACCAAATATGCCTTCATGTTCCTCATTTATTTCAAATGATATCCTATTATTATTACATCTATTTAAATTTTACCTAACTAAGAGAGCACACGGCTCTCTTAGCTTAATTTTTACCCTTCCCTGAACTTCAATTACAATCTAATATTCAATATTTTTGAATAATAATTACCCAGCAAAAAAGTGATGAATCCTTTCAATAAAAATTTTCTAAAACTCATTATACTAACAATAATATTCACATTTTGTATGCCTGATTTAATTAAATCACAACAATTCATCGTCTCTGCCGAAATTTTGGACACAGATTTAATTGCCTTAAAACTTTCAAGAAATGATGTTACGATTAATCAATCTGATATAAAAATTATAGGCATAGATTACATCTTTGAATTTGAGCAGCATCATGATATTATTTTCATTAAAACATCTGAAATCGATTTATCAAAACTTCATTACGTAGAGATAAAAGGTTTTGGTCGAACAAAATTAGAACCAACCAGAGTTCTTGATAAATTTTACTCAAATAAAAAGTTAGGTTGGGAAGTTAAAAACGGTAAAACTTATTTTAATCTCTTTGCACCTAGAGCCAGGGTCGTAAAACTAGTGATATTTGATAACTACGATGATGAGAAAGGTACTGAATATATAATGAGTAAAGACTATGATGGAGTTTGGACTCTCGAGTTAAATGGAGAACTATATGGAAAGTATTATGCCTATAGAGTAGATGGCCCAAAAGATAAAACTGAAATGTTTGATTTTGATGTTCTTATAGCTGACCCATATTCCACCGCAGTAGCATCAAAAAATTCTTATGAACATGAGTCAAGAACTTTAATCTATAAAGATGAATTTGATTGGGAAGGAACAGATTGGGTGAAAATACCAAAAAATGAGCTAATAATTTATGAAATGCACGTCCGCGACATGACGGTACATAAGAGTTCTGAAGCATCAAAAGCAGGAACTTATTCTGGAATGATTGAAAAAAATATCCGTGGTGGATTGGAGTATATCAAATCACTTGGAGTAAATGCTGTGGAACTTCTCCCAATTCATGATTTTGCTAACTGGGAAGTCCCATACAAACGACATTATCGAGGTTACTACAATACTTGGAATCCTTATGAACGGAATCACTGGGGATATATGTCAACTTACTTTTTTGCTCCTGAAAGCTACTACGCTACAAATGGTACATCAAAATTTGGTGAATGGAATGGTGTAGACGGACGTCAGGTACGGGAATTAAAAGAAATGATCAAAGAATTTCATAAGGCCGGAATTGCTGTTATTCTCGATGTAGTTTATAATCATACTTCTCAATATGATTATAACCCTTTCAAATACATAGATAAAAAATATTATTTCAGATTAGATTCCGCTCAAAACTTTCTCTCTTTCAGTGGTTGTGGCAACGACCTTAAAACAGAACGTCCAATGATGCGCAAGTTAATTCTCGAATCCGTAAAACATTGGATGACTGAATACAAGATAGATGGATTCCGCTTTGACTTAGCTAACTTAATCGATGACGAAACTCTACGTTTAATAATTGAAGAGGCTAAGAAAATTAATCCAGATGTAATAATCATAGCTGAGCCATGGGGCGGAGGATATAATCCTTCTAAATTTTCAAAATTGGGATGGTGCGCATGGAACGACCAAGCGCGCAATGGTATAAAGGGCGAAAATCCATTTAATCGATTGGGATTTATTTTTGGTAAGTGGGACTATGGAGTCAATCAAGATGTTATGAAAAGATTTTTCGCTGGAACTTTAGAAATCATGGGAGGACTCTTCGAATCACATGAACATTCTATCAACTATCTGGAATCACATGATAATTATACTTTGGGCGACTTCATTAGACTTGCCATCAAGAAAATTGATAAAAACGATTGCTTCTTTTATCCTAAAAAAGTCATAACACTCACTCCAATAGAATTAAAAATCCATAAGCTTGCTGCTTTAACATTATTTTCACTTCAGGGTCCTATAATGATTCATTCTGGACAGGAGTTTGCCCGTTCTAAAATAATTCCTCCAGAAAATAAAAATGATATTCACATTGGCACAATAGACGAAAATTCTTATAATAAAGACAACGAAACAAATTATATAAACTACGAACATGTGCAATTAAATAAAGAACTCTTTGAATACTATAAAGGACTAATTTATTGGCGTAAAAAACTTCCACAACTAAGAAACTCTAAATTAGAACAACTTACTTTCATTGTTGATCCTTCTAATGAATTTTGCGTCGGGTACATATCGAGTCCTTACGATATAAACAATAACCAGAAGTTGAATGATTTAATAGTTATTGTAAATGGAAATCCTTCTAAGTCATCTCAAATTAAATTACCGGATGGTGAATGGATTTCTATTGTCGATGGGAAAAAAGTTTATATGGATTTTGAAGTGAAGTCTGTTTTTAAGGATAACATAACGGTTCCGCCTAGCGAAGGTGTTATTTTGCTAAAAAGATAGGAATAGGATTTATCAACTTTAAATTTTTTAAATTAGACCAGAACAAAATTCAAAAACAAATGCATTGAGGTAAAAAATGGAAGAATTATATCGTTTTGGCGTTTCAATGGAACAAAGCCTGATAGAAAAGTTTGATAAACTGATTGAAAAGAAAGGCTATACAAATCGTTCGGAGGCAATTCGGGATTTGATTCGCGAAAGTCTTGCGGCAGATAAAATTGAAGTTAAGAATGAATTAATGTTTGGTGTAATTTCTTTTATTTATAATCATCATCAAAGGGAATTAGAAGAAAAAATAACAGATTATCAACATCACAACTACAAATCCATTGTTTCAACAACCCATATTCATATCGATAATGAAAATTGTTTAGAAATTATAATTCTAAAAGAAAAAGCAAAAAGGATTAAAGCTATTGCTGATAAAATTTTCAGTTACAAAGGTGTAAAGAGCGGAAAACTTTCTCTCGTACCAATGGTTTGATTAAATTTTGATTTGAGAATATTACATGCGAAAAGTTGGTGTTTTTATTGATTTACAAAATATCTATCTCGCTGTTAAGACTATTGAACAAAAGGGGAAAATCAACTTTAGTGTCTTGAAGGATTTTCTTTGTAAGGATGATGAAATTGTTACAATGTCAGTTTTTACATGTTATGATCCGGAAAACAAGCCCCAAATTGATTTTATTAATCATATAGCACTTTTAGGATTTAGAGTTGTTACAAAACCTATCAAAAAATTACCAGATGGTACAACTAAAGCAAATATGGATCTAGAAATGGCAATGGAAGTTATGAATCAGGCCAGATACCTTGATGTAATTGTTCTGGTAAGCGGTGATGGAGATTTTGTACCGCTAATTAATCATCTTTGCTCTATTGGAAAATTTATCAAAGTGATTGGACCGGATCATCTCACTTCACCTGAGTTGATTCGTGCATGCCATGTGTTTATAAATCTCAATAAGATTGAAGGAATTTTATTGGGAGAATGAAGCACCTTTCTTTCAAACTTATCATCCTAAAAATTGTGGTAACCATTTATCAAATATTTGAACCCATACATCAATTAGAAAAGAGCAATATTTTTAGTTATTCTCTGTTTATATTTAAGTAAGTTAATTCTATGACATTTTTAAATTCTTTAGTACTGTTTGGATTAATTGCTGCTACTATTCCCGTTATAATTCATCTTTTAAATTTACGGAAATTGAAAGTAGTTGAGTTTAGCACAATTCGATTCCTAAAAGAGCTTCAAAGGAATAGAATCAGAAAAATTAAAATTAAACAAATTCTACTTTTAATTTTACGTACTCTCATCATAATCTTCCTTGTTTTATCATTTTCAAGACCAACGATAAAAGATATTACATTTGCTGGGTTAGGTTCAGAGGTAAAAAAAACAATAGTTATTATCATTGATAACTCACCTAGCATGTCAATCCAGGATAAAAGGGGTGAGTACTTTTCTCAAGCAAGAAAAATTGTTCAGCAAATCCTTCAATTTTCTGAAGAAGGAGATGAGATTTACCTTTTACCTTATTCTGAATTGAATCCCCTTAAAGACACTTTTGAACCTTTAAGCAAAAATCTTGCTCTAAAAAATGTAGAAGCAATTGAAATTTCAGATATCTCAAAAAACTTTTATGATGTACTTCTAACCACAGCTAAAATCTTAGAAATTTCTAGAAATCTTATAAAAGAAATTTACATCATTTCCGATTTTCATAAGTCTAATCTTGCATTAAAAAAATTTGAAGAGTCTGCGTTGAAACTGGATAAAATTTTTGATCGGAATACGAAGGTTTTATTTTTTGAAGTAGGTGAGAAGCAAACATTTAATATTTCTATAGATTCAATCTCTTTTGTCAATCGAATTTTTGAGATTAATCGGCAGATTGGCCTAAGTGCGATTATTACAAATCATTCAAATGAGAATGCTCGAAATATAAACAGTACAATGTTCTTTAACGATAGAAATGTATCTCAAAAAGGACTCGATATTTCAGCGGAAAGAAAATCTGAATTTACTTTTTACGGTCAAATTAAAAATTATGGATTTGTCCTTGGTAAATCTCAACTAGAGGATGATGATTTAGTTAAAGACAATACTAGATACTTTAATTTCTACGTGCCAGAAAAAATAAGAGTTTTATTAGTTAGAGAAAATCCACAAGATTTGTTATTTATTAAACTAGTATTACAACAAACTTTAGATGATCACTCTGAACCTATTTTTTCAATTACCGAAACAACACCGCAATTTTTCAGTTCTTATAAATTAGACAATTTTCAGTTCATAGTATTATCTTCTCCAGAAAAAATTTCAGACCATACCTATCTTAAAAGATACATTGAAGAAGGTGGATGTGTTCTCTCACTTCCGGGACCTTCTTCAAATACTATTGGATTCAATCGCTTCACTGAGAGTGTGGCGGGTTTGACTATGGCTGGTGTCTTTGGATCAAAAGAGTCAAAATATAACTGGACACGCATTAAAGAAATTGATTTTAATCATCCAATAATTGAGGGAATATTCTTAGATACTAAGTCGAAAAACATTGAGTCACCCAAAATTTATTACTCTTTCAATTACAAAAGTAGCATCGACGCTATAAGTATCATTTCAAACGAAAATAACTTCGATTTGTTAATAAATAAAAAAATTGGTAATGGTGATTTTTTCCTTTTGACATCAGCACTGAGTCTTGATTGGACAGAATTTCCCATAAAACCATTCTTCGTTCCACTTATCAATCGAATTGCACTTTATGCTGGCTCCAAAAATTTAAATAACCATTATACCTATGCAGGTGAAAACCTATCTATACCAATTAAAACAGGCAATTTGGAAAATCTTAAATTAATTTATCCTGATGGAAGAGAGAAAGTATTAGAACAAATTAGATCTGGCGGCTCAAACATCGTCTCAACTGATATCTTGGCATTGGCAGGTAACTATAAGATCACAACAGATAACGAGATTATAGGCGTAATATCAGTTAATATTAATCCCGATGAATCAATTACAAAAAAACTTGATAAAAATGAGCTACAAGGTTTATTAGAAAAAATTTCACCTAATGCGAAAACTAAGATTTTTTCGGCAAGTGATGAGACTAGCCAAATCTTAAGAGAAGAAAGATATGGTACAGAGCTATGGAAACTTTTTTTAATTCTTGCAATTTTACTTATAGTAATAGAAATGATAATTGCTCGATCATCTAAAAAAGATTTGGAAGAAATTAACAAGATCTAAGAAGTAAATGCTAGAAATAAAAGTTTCAGAGCTTGAAAAAGTTGTTTTAGTTGGAGTAATTTATCAGAGGCAAGATCGAAAGGTAGTATTTGATCATCTGGAAGAATTAAAGTTGCTTTGCTCCACTGCCGGTGCAGAAGTTGTAAAAGTGTTTGTTCAGGAATTAAAACATCCCAATCCGACCTATCTAATTGGAAAAGGAAAAGCCGAGGAAATCTCTCATTTTGTTCAGGAAAATAAAATAAGTGCAATTGTATTTGATGACGAACTGACACCAACTCAAATTAGAAATTTAGAAAACCTGGCAAAGTGTAAAGTTTTAGACAGAGCTGCCATTATCCTTGATATATTTGCTTCTCACGCTCAAACACGTGAAGCAAAAACTCAAGTTGAACTCGCTCAGTATCAATATTTCTTATCAAGACTAACTCGACAGTGGACGCACCTCTCCAAACAATTTGGTGGAATCGGGACTAAAGGTCCAGGTGAAACCCAAATTGAAACAGACCGTCGAATTATAAAACGTAAAATAGGAACTCTTCAAAAAAAGTTAGAAGAAATTGATACTCAAAGATCAATTCAAAGAAAGGAAAGAGAAAAATTTTTTGAAGTTGTTTTAGCCGGATATACAAACGCAGGGAAATCGACTATACTTAATTCACTTACTAATGCTAATGTTCATGTGGAAGATAAACTTTTTGCCACACTTGATTCAACAACAAGATTAGTACGTACAAAAAAAGGCCTTGAGTTTCTACTCTCCGATACTGTTGGCTTCATAAGAAAATTACCACCAAATCTCATTGCATCTTTTAGAAGCACTCTGGCTGAAATTATTTATTCTGATTTAATACTTCATGTAATTGATTCAAACCATCCAAGCATGGACGAACAAATAAAAGTAGTGGAAGATACACTTGAGGACATAAATGCAGGTCACATCAGGCAAATTAAGGTCTTCAACAAGGTTGATTTAGTAGCAGATAAAACCAAACTAGAAATTCTTTCACTTAAATATCCGGATTCAATTTTTATTTCAGCCACAAGAGGTATAAATATTAACGCTCTAATTGAGAAAATTGAAAATATAATTCTTGAAAATTATGTCACAAATGAAATTTTAATCGAGCCCGATAATAGTTATGCAATAAAAGAAATATATTCACTCAGCGAGGATGTTCAGAGCAGTTTTGAAAATGGAATGATAAAAATTCGATTTACTGTACGAAAAGAAAATTATAACTTATTAAAAAAAATTCTTCCAGAAATTAGCAAGTAAATTGAATTGCTTTTCAGTTTATTTAAAGCAAAAAAGGCTATCAAAAAGATAGCCTTCTTCTTTATTCTCCGTTAAAGCCTACCGATAAAACTTGTATCTTAGATCTTCAACCTTAGCTTTTTTCTTCAACTCATTAACCCAGGTGTTAATAAGCATACTTTGCTTTTCCTGATAAATCTGATTGCGAATAGTGCTTTTCTGTATATTAAATGCTGTTGTATCGAAATCTTGTTTTGATGTAAGTTCAATTAAATAATAACCTCTTTGTCCCCTAACTGGTTGAGATATTTCACCGACTTTTAATTTGAATGCTGTAAAATTAAAATTGAAATCTCTGCCAACACCTCCGCCAACAAATTGACCATAATTAAACATTCCAGTTTGTGAAATTGTAATCGTTGTATCTAACGATCTCAAGTAATCTAGTCCTTGCCCTGCTGGAATTTTTTGTCTTAATCCTTCTGACTTTTTTCTTAAAAGCTCATATTTTTTTTCACGAATTACTGCAAACTTTATTGATTCTTTAACTTCTTCGAAACTCTTAAAACCAGCTTCTGTTGCATCCGAAACTTTGACTACAACGTACCCTTGAGAAATAGGAAATACATCGCTTACAGTACCAACCTTATTTTCAAAAGCAAATTTCACCAATTGTTTGTACATTCCAATTCCCGGCACAAAGTCATTTTTCTCATTAAAAGCAGGCGTTTCTAAAACTTGATATTTCATTAAATCAGCTTCTTTTTCAAATTCTTTGCCTTTCTTAACAATGTAAGCAAAATCCAATGCAGCTGTATAAATTTCTTCTGCAGTCTGTGCTGAAAATTTTATAGGTAAATTCAATTCAGCAGCAATAACAATTCTCTTTGATCTATCATTCACTTTAATGATATGATAGCCATAATCGGTTCTTACAGGACCAATAATTTCCCCAATTTTACCATTAAAAGCGGCCTTCTCGAAAGGTGGAACCATCATACCTTTACCAAACCAACCTAAATCTCCACCACGATTTGCTGAAATTGGATCTTGAGAATAATCGCGAGCTAATTTTCTGAAATCAGCACCTTTTTTCAACTGATCAATAATATCGTTTACTATTTTCAAAGCACTAACTGTATCTACTTTTACTGGTATTAGAATATGCGAAGCATGAACAAACTCATCATTGCCAATGCTATCTCTAACAATTTTAAATAGCGAATAACCTGAATAAGTTAATACCGGACCAACCACATCACCAACTTTAGCTTTGTATACTTCAATTTCAGCTTCATATGGGAGCGAGCCATGAATTAAAGCCCTTTCTGAATATTCTCTATTGGTGTACAATTTAATCAAGCTAACAAAATCTGTATCACGTTTGGCTTCTTCATTAATGGCAAGTAAGCTTTTGTAAACGGCTTGCGAATCTGTTTTGCTTGGTTGTTTTCTAAACATTACATATTTCAACTTGCGCTGCGCATCCAACTTATATTGATCAATGTTTTTCTTGTAATAAGCTTTGAGATCATCTTCTTTATACTTTACTTCATCATCGCGAATAGTATTTATATCAAATAAAACAAATTTCGCATCAGCTTTAACATTTTGCTCATAAAATCTTTGTTTAACTTCCAAATCAGAAACAACTATTGAAGATCTAAGGTAAGTTATAAGTTTTTCCTGAAGTCTTTGCTGACGAACAGCTTCTTCTGCTTGAACAAGGGCTTCCTTATTTCTTGGATCCATTAAAGCTTGCAAGTACATCTGACGATTAAAATTCCCTAAGGAATCTATAAAACTTCTTTTTAGAAATTCAGGTGGATTCTCGCCAGTAATAATGTTGTATACTTCGTCATCTGTAACTTTAATACCAAGTTTCTCAACCTCCTTTTCGATTAAAATTTGATTTAAATAAGATTCCCAAACTTGATCTCTAAAAGCATCAAGTTGATCATCTTCTATGTCCTGACCAGTCTGAGCTTTTTGATTTTCACGAGCACGATCAACTATCTCATTGAACTCGGAAAATTTTATTTTTTTCCCATTGATAACTGCAATCACAGGGTCCTGTCTTGTTCCCGTCAAGCCTAAATAATCCATTCCCCAATCAAAAATAATTGTAGCTAAAAATAATACGACCAATCCAATTAAAATTACGGGCATACTATCCCGCATTTTCGACATTACAGCCATTCGAAATTCTCCTTTTCTAAACTCTAATTTTAATCAAAAAATTGAACAAATATAGTTTGAAAGGTTTATAAAATCAATTTGACCTTTGAAAGCTTAAAAACTGTTAACTCTTTATTCTTAAGAATTTTTACAATTAAAAATGTTAGAATATGGCGAATAATTTTATTATGTAGATTAACATATCTCAGAAACAACTAATTTGTTTACTATGAAAGATCACTATAGTATAACAAGAATTGAAGACCAAACATAAAATCTAAGCAAATACAGAAATAGAAGTCTAACTTTTCACTGTAGCTTTAATCGCCTCAATTATTTGTTTATAACCAGTACAACGACACAAATTTCCAGCTATGGCATCTTTTATTTCATCTTCAATGGGCTGAGAATTTTTTATGAGAAGTGCATGAGCTGAAAGTACCATTCCAGGAGTACAGAAACCACACTGAATTGCACCATATTTCAGAAAATTCTCCTGTAATGTAGTTAATTGACCATTCGAAGAAAGCCCCTCAATTGTTAAAACTTCCTTGCCATCAACCTCAGGCGCTAAAATTAAACAAGAATTTACTGCTTTGTTATTAATGAGAATTGTACAAGCTCCACATTCGCCAATACCACATCCTTCTTTTGTACCAGTAAGATTTAAATCATCCCTAAGTAAATCCAGTAACCTTCGATTTGGAAAAGTTTCAACAACAATATCGTTATGATTCAACTTAAACTGAATTTTAATTTTTCTCATATTCTACTAACTTACTTAATAGTTGATAAAACAAATTTTGTATTACTGGTAATTTGTAAACCGATGACCACCTAAGTCCCGTTATC
>CAKZPH010000005.1 GCA_937138605.1 uncultured Ignavibacteriales bacterium | reverse complement strand
GCGTTAGTTGTACCGTTTGTTCCAGTCGGATCTGTATCTATTGCCGCATAGTACATGTCCGAAGAATAATTTGTATTTCCACCCGACCATCCGAGATAGAGATAAGTATTATCCCAGGTTACAAAGAAATCTATTCCATAACCATCTGAACCAATAAAACTTCCATTTCCGAAAGCTTGAAAGTTATTTAGTGAACTAGACATTGACGGAGTCCAAAAGGCAGATGGTAATTTCTTTGTGGTGACTTCATCTGCTCCTTTATATGGATAATATGGATCCCTCGTGTCGCCATCTATATCTACATTGTATGGAGAGCCAAGTACTGTTGCTATTAAATCATTATCTCCAATTGATGGACCCGAAAGATGTAAATCAGTAGCACTTACAAAATTAACTGATTTTGATACTGAGTTTACATCTAAACCAGTTGCCGTTTGCCAATCACTTAAAGTTGGTCTGTTTGCTCCTCCAGAGAACCCAATATTTGCATTTGTTGTCCCTGAACGATAGAATACGTTATAGTTCGATGTTGTAGGCAAAGTTGACTGTACGTTAATACAATAATTTACAAAATCATCTTCTTCAATAATAACTATATTGTTTCTAAAATCAATTGATGCCGTGTATGTTACAAATCCACTAGTAGGAGTTGTTCCACCACCAGTTGTATTAACATTGTTTAAGATTATTGTGTTATTATAAATATTTGAAGGTGATCCTGAACGAATTCCTACAACTTCTGTTGTACCAGTAGATGGAGTTGAAAAACCTGTAATAAAATTGTTATAAATATACCACGTTCCACCAGCAGAAGCCTGAATACCACGAATGCCATTTCCTCCTCCTCCTGTATTTCCTGTTGAAAGTTGTAGTAATTTATTATTAAAAACATAAGTCCCTACTAGTCCGGCAGATGTTCCTCCAATACCAAAACTTGCAAAACCACTACCCGGCTGATTTACATAAATTTCATTATTATATATGTAGCTTGTGCCAGAATAATTTAGTGAAACAGCTCTGTGCTTTACTGAAATAATATTATTCCTAAAATGCAATTTTGTGGGTCTTCCATCAGGAGTCGCACCACTGCCGGCAGTAGTGAAGCTTGTAAAAATACCTGCTCCAGAAGGAGTATTTGTATTTATAATACAATTATCAACTAAAATACTGTCAACTATAAAATCTACACCACCCCATTTACCAATTCTCATCGAAACAGCACCAAAAGCAGAAGTTCCTGTTGTTTGGTTAACTCTTAGAGTACAGTTTCTAACAACGAAGTTATTAACATCCCCTATAAGATGAATTGGAGTATGGGCAGAGTGAGCAGTAGAAGCGGTTTGAAGGGTTAATCTACGTGTAGCTCCACCATCGGCATAACCATCAATAATTATGTTATCCGTAGTAACTCTTGCATCCCAAGAATCGCTTGATAATCCAATAACCCATCCGCCAGATGACGCAGAATTATCAGAGGTTTTTTCAAAAGTGATAACTCTATCTACATCTGCACTAGGTTTGAAAGTAATTGTATAGCCGGCAGTATTTATACCTAAGTGAACTGCACTAGATTCTGTAAGATTACTTGTAATATAAAAAGTGATATTTCCACCGACACCGTTTGCCATAACGGCATCACAAGCAGCTTTGAGAGTAGCAAAATCTGGATCACCACCGCCTGGTTTTGTTCCAGATCCACCAATATAATAGGTACCACTCATCGGTTGAGAAATGATATAGGCTGAATTTCC
>CAKZPH010000004.1 GCA_937138605.1 uncultured Ignavibacteriales bacterium | reverse complement strand
AAATTTACAAAAATGATTATGAAATGCTATTGATTTTATCCTGCATGTTAATTAAATCTTCAATTCAGTACTTGTTATTAGGTATACAATAAAATAATCTCTATCTTTTTATAAATTAAACAAATTGACACTTTTTCAATGACAGCGACAAATTTGACTTGATTTTTGACGCTTATGACATTATCAAAACTGTCTATAATTATTAAAAAACCAAAAATATCAAAATTTTTAACCTTTTTTTTGGCACGATGATTGCTAAAAATGTTTCGGAAAAAATAAAAAAGGAGGATTTGAGATATGACACTGGTAAAATTTAATCCCTTCAAAGAACTTGAGTTAATTAATGAAAAAATTAAAAGCTTTTTTAATGATTTACCAACAGCGTTTACGTCAGATTGGCCAATGAATTATTATCCAAAGGTTGATATTTCAGAAAGCGATAAGGCCATTTATGTAAATGTCGAGTTACCCGGTGTGGATAAGAAAGATGTTAAAGTAACTTTACAAGATAACGTGCTAACTATTGAAGGTGAGAAAAAATCTGAAATAAAAGATGAAAAGAAAAATTACTTAAGATTTGAAAGAAGCTATGGTTCATTCTGTAGAAGTTTTGTATTGCCGGTTGAAGTTAATGCTGATGAAATTAAAGCTAAATTTGAAAACGGAATTCTTAGTATTGAGGCTCCAAAGAAAGAACCAACTCCTATCAATAAAAAATTGATTGAGATTAAGTAATTGAAACTAATGGGTGAGGTAATCCCTCACCCAATTTTTTTATGATTAGAATATTTTCAAAATTTTTAATAATAATCTCAAGGAGGTAAATTCAAAATGGGAAAAATAATAGGTATTGACCTTGGAACTACCAACTCATGTGTTTCTGTGATGATTAATAACGAGCCAGTAGTAATTTCAAACTCAGAAGGTGGACGTACAACTCCTTCTGTAGTTGCTTTTACAAAAACTGGTGAAAGACTTGTTGGTCAATCTGCTAAAAGACAAGCCATCACAAATCCGAAGAACACTGTTTTCTCAATAAAAAGGTTCATGGGGAGAAGATACGAGGAGGTAGGTCACGAAATAAAACTTGTGCCTTATGAAGTTGTAAATGAAGGTGGGCTTGCCCGAGTTAGAACAGCTGATAGAGTCTATACGCCACAAGAAATTTCTGCAATGATTTTGCAAAAGATGAAAAAAACAGCTGAAGACTATTTAGGAGAGCAAGTTACAGATGCAGTTATTACAGTTCCAGCATACTTTAATGATTCGCAGCGTCAAGCTACTAAAGAAGCAGGTGAAATTGCGGGACTAAATGTTAGAAGAATAATCAATGAGCCAACAGCAGCTGCTCTTGCTTATGGTTTAGACAAGAGAGAGAAAAACTTAAAAGTAGCTGTGTACGATTTAGGTGGTGGTACATTTGATATTTCCATTTTAGAACTGGGTGATGGTGTCTTTGAAGTAAAATCTACAAACGGAGATGGTCATTTAGGTGGGGATGATTTTGATCAAAGATTGATTGACTATATGGCTGATGAATTTTTAAAACTAGAGGGTGTGGATTTAAGAAAAGATCCGATGGCATTACAAAGACTTAAAGAAGCTGCAGAAAAAGCTAAAATTGAACTTTCTGGTCAATTACAAACAGAAGTTAACTTACCCTTTATTACAGCTACTGCAGATGGTCCTAAACATCTTCAAATGAATATAACTCGAGCAAAATTTGAACAATTGATTGACGATTTAATTCAAAGAACTATAGGGCCATGCAAAAAGGCATTAGAGGATGCAAAATTAACCCCAAGCCAGATTGATGAAGTTATCTTGGTTGGTGGTTCTACAAGAATTCCTAAAGTTCAACAAGTTGTACGTGAACTGTTTGGCAAAGAACCAAGCAAAAGCGTAAATCCCGATGAAGTAGTAGCAGTTGGAGCAGCAATTCAAGGTGCGGTATTAAGTGGTGAGATTAAAGATGTTTTATTACTCGATGTTACTCCGCTTTCACTTGGTATTGAAACTTTAGGTGGCGTAATGACAGTTTTAATTCCAGCGAATACAACAATTCCGACCAGGAAGAGTGAAATTTTTTCAACTGCTGCTGATAACCAAACCTCTGTGGAGATTCACGTGCTTCAAGGTGAAAGACCGATGGCTGCAGATAATAGAACTTTAGGCAGATTCATACTCGATGGTATACCACCTGCACCAAGAGGTGTTCCTCAAATTGAAGTTACTTTTGATATCGATGCTAATGGAATATTACATGTATCGGCGAAAGATAAAGCTACAAATAAAGAGCAAAGTATAAGAATTACTGCATCGACGGGATTATCTAAAGAAGAAGTTGAGAGAATGAAAAGAGAAGCTCAAGAACATGCTGCTGAAGACAAGAAGAAGAAAGAAGAGGCAGAAATTAAGAATCAAGCCGATAACTTAATTTTTGTGACAGAAAAGCAGTTGAAAGAATACGGTGATAAATTGTCAGTTGATATGAAAGCTAAAATTCAAAATGCTTTAGATCAATTAAAAGAGGCCCATAGGTCAGGATTAGTTTCTGAAATTAAAGCCAAGATGGATGAATTAAATAACATATGGAATGAAGCTGCTACTCAAATGTATCAGGCTACAAGTTCTGCTCATTCTGAAAAGTCACATTCGACTTCTAGTCAATCTAATGCGTCTGGCCAGAAAGATAAGAATGTCGAAGACGCAAATTTTGAAGTTGTTGAATAAAATTTATGGAGCTTTTTATGAACTCACAAATTAACAAAAAACAAACATATGCTTGGGAAAGACTAATTCAAACTGAGCCATTAGTAACTCCTGTCATTGATATTATTGAAGACTTTTTTTTCTACGTAATCAAAGTCTATATGCCCGGTGTATCTAAAGAGAACATTTACATAAAACTTGAAGATAATACTCTTACGGTGTTTGGAAAAGTAGATTTGAATAGTGTTGAAGATGAAAAGTTTATTCTTCGAGAAAAAAATTATGGACACTACTTCCGACAATTTAATTTGTCTGATAAAATAGATACAACGGGCATTGAAGCAAAGGTTGAAAATGGAATTTTATCGATAGTCTTGCCTAAACATGATAAATTTAAACCTAAAGTAATATCAATTAATTAATACTCTCATTACTCCCCAATAACTCCTTTAATATGAAAAGCCCCAAGCATTAGCTTGGGGTTTTTGTTTTGATAAATTTCATAAGATCAAGTTGCTAATGATTAACCAACAGTTTTTACCATGGAATTTGATAAAAATTAAATCGTTAAGATGTATGAGGATATATAGTGAATATTTTTTATTAGTAACAAGACTGAAATTCTTTTAACTCACTAGAGTATATTGGATACATTAGCAAGGCTTTGTAAATTAGTATTACGATGATAAGCTCAAATTATTTAAGTTTAATTTTAGTTTTACTATTTAATCAAATTAAATTAGAAAGTGTTTTATCCTTTTGGATTAGTGATGAAAATATATGGACAGTTCAGACCTCCAATGTTACATTAGTCTCTAGCCATAATAACCTAGGACCATTTTTACTGTGCGATGATGTTAGCGATGTTTATAGTTTAACTTTCAGTAATACAAAAATTTATCATGAAAAGCTTGAATTTACTAAGGATCTTAAATTCAATCATAGTTCTTCTCTCAAAAAAAACTTTGAAGGAATATTTTTCGATAAATATTTCAACGAACTTTTTGTTTCTATTGAAGGTAATGGATTTGATTTTAGAGATGAGGTTGGTTCTTATAGATTGACATTTGACGATACTTATGTGAACTCTTCGGAGCTAATTAATATTTCAAAATTAAATTCCAAGGGTTGGAAAAGAATTTCACAGTATATTCAGCAAAAAATTGGATTTGAAGGACTTGCAAGATCAAAAAAACAAATATTTTTTTGATTTGGAAGGTTATCAGTCAGGTAGTCTTTTTCTTAATTTAACTATCCTTCATTTTATCGATAAAAATTCGATGAAATTAATTAAAGAGAAATCTACTCGAGAATTAAACATTCATATTATTACAGGATTATATTCTAATGATGATTATCATATTTCAGGAGTTGATAGAAATTACCAAAACATTTTTGAAATTATATTTAATCCAGATTATACTATATATGAGTATAAAATTCATAAAATGTTTTTACGAGTTTCAAAATTAAATGCTTATAAATATCCTGCTTCCAAAGAAAGTATATTTTTAGACGATATGAGTTACATTTATTTAATTGGTGTTATATGGAAAAAGTTTTGTATACCCTCAAATGATATCTTGAAAAAACTTCTAGCGGGAGATAGGGAAGACTTGAAGGAATTCGTACCATTACTAATTTAGTATAAAAAAAATTAAAGAGGTAAATTATGGAACAAGTTATAAACTTCATCAATTCAAACAAAGAGAGCTATATTGAAGAACTTAAAGAATTCTTGAGAATTCAGAGTATTAGTGCAGATCCTAATAAAAAACCAGAGATGCAAAGAGCATCTGAATTTTTAATGTCCAAGCTAAGTGATATGGGATTTGATAACATTAAGATTTTAAACCCTGATGAAGGAAATCCTATAATTTATGGTGAAAAAATTGTGGATACTAAAAAGCCCACAATTTTATTTTATGGTCATTATGATGTTCAACCTGTCGATCCAATTGATTTGTGGCATTCTCCGCCTTTTGAACCGGAGATTCGAGATGGTAAAATATGGGCAAGAGGTGCTACAGATGATAAAGGTCAACTATTTACTCACTTCAAGGCTGTTGAGGCATATATTAAAACAGAAAATGAATTACCTGTTAACATTAAATTTATCATTGAAGGTGAGGAAGAAGTTGGAAGTCCATCACTACCAAAAACAATTGAAGCCAATAAAAATCTGTTAAAATGTGATGCTGTGGTAGTTTCCGACACTTCAATGTATGATGAAAAAACTCCTTCTATAACTTATGGTTTGAGAGGACTTGCATATTTTCAAATTGAGATTACAGGTCCCAATCGAGATCTCCACAGTGGTACATTCGGTGGTGCTGTGATGAATCCAATTCAAGCGTTGTGTGATTTGTTATCGAAAATGAAAGATAAAAATGGAAAAATAACTATTCCACATTTCTATGATGATGTTTTACCTTTAACTAAGAAAGAGAGAGAAAACTACTTAAAACTTAAATTCAATGAAAAAGCCTACATGAGAGAATTAGGTGTAAAAGAACTTTTTGGTGAAAAAGGTTTTACGACTCTTGAAAGAACCTGGGCTAGACCAACTTTGGAAATAAATGGTATTTGGGGAGGTTATACTGGCGCTGGGGCAAAAACAGTTTTACCTTCAAAAGCTTACGCAAAAATTAGTATGAGACTTGTTCCAAATCAAACACCTAAAAAAGTTGAGAAACTTCTTGCTGACTATTTAAAAAGAAACGTTGCAAAATCTGTTACATATAAACTTGAAACATTGCATGGTGGAGAACCAGCTATTACTCCAATCGATAATGTTGCTATTCAAACTGCAGCCGTTGCAATGAAAAAAGCTTTTGGCAAAGAACCAGTTTTTATACGCGAAGGTGGTTCAATTCCTGTTGTAGTTGATTTCGGTCGGAAACTTAAGGCTCCAGTGGTGCTTATGGGATTTGGATTACATTCAGAAAATCTTCATTCACCAAATGAACACTTTGATCTGGATAATTTCCACCGAGGAATTATCTGTTCTGCTTATTATATGAATGAATTTAGTAAGATTAAATGATAACGAAAGAAGAAATACTCGAAGTGAACAAAATTTATTATAAAGCTTTCGAGAATTTTGACCTTGAAAGCATGTCTCAAATCTGGGTGAATGCAGATGATGTAGTCTGTATTCATCCAGGTTGGGATGTTCTGCTTGGATGGGATAAAGTCAAGCAAAGCTGGCAAAAAATTTTTTCAGAGCAAACATTACTTAAATTCACAATTCGGAATCCAAAGATTTTAATACTGGATAGTATCGGAATTATCACATGTACTGAAGAAATTTTTATTTCAAGCACCTCTGCAATAACTCAAACCTTTTTTGCAACAACTAATATGTATAGAAAGACTCAATCGGGAGTCAAAATGTTTTATCATCATAGCTCAGCTATTTTAGTGAATGAGAGAAACTTAACCATAACATATCATTGATTATAATATGGGAATGATCAATCGAATTGAACTATATAAAAATTTTTATGAGAATCTTTCTTTTAATCATAATAACATAATTTTGAAATTTACAGACGAAAAAGAGGAGTATTGTTCTTTTTATAATTCTTGCTCCATATTTGATGCTTCTCATTTTAGTATTTTCAAAGTATCTGGTAAAGATGCAATCGATTTTCTACATAGAATTTCAACAAACGATCTAATCAACCTCAAAGATTATGAATTCACTACAACTCTGTTATTGAATGAAAAGGGAAGATTGATTGATCGTATTCAAATACTGAAATTCCCAGATCATTTAATTTTATTTGGAAGTCCAGGTAATTACGAAAAAGTTGAAAGATGGGTAACGAAATACGCAGTGTTAGAAGATATTAAATTAAACGAAGAAAAAGATAGATTTCTTTATCTTATTTTGTTTGGTAAAAAACTAGATCCTTTTTTTACTCTTCTATTTGGAGATCAGCAAAAATTTGAAAGCTTAGAAGATAGTAAGATATATAAATATTTTAATGAGAAGTTCTCTTGCTGGATTTTTAAAGACAGGTTTTTAAATCAAAATTCAAGTATACATATTTTAATTGAGCTAAATGAAGGTTTAGAATTAATAAATTATATTCAAAATCACTTATCATTTTTTGATGTCAAATTTATTGGAGTTAATGCTTTTGAAAAGATAAGGATAGAACAAGGTTTGTCTCTCTATCCAAATGAAATTAACGATGACTTTAATCCATACGAGGTCAATTTGATCAAGTATGTAAGTTTTACTAAAGGTTGTTATATAGGTCAAGAGGTTATTGCACGATTGGATACTTATGATAAAGTTAAACGAATATTGAAAGGATTTATTTTACAGGAAGATGTCCAAGTAACAGATAAAAATATATATACGAAGGATGGAAACGCTGTCGGTTTAATTACATCATATTGTAATTCTTATAAACTTAATAAACTAGTTGGATTATGTTTAGTTACAAAAAAGTTAAGTGATGTCGAATTAAACTCTACTTACATCGTTACTGATGAAGCAAAAATACCTATCAAAATTAAAGATTTCCCGATGGTACAATTATGAAAATTTATACTAAAACAGGTGATGATGGAACAACTTCACTCTTTGGTGGTAAAAGAGTTCGAAAAGATGACTTTAGGGTTCATGTATATGGTGAAGTGGATGAGTTAAATTCTTTGATTGGATTTACGTTAAGTTTTGTTGATTCGTTTGATGTCAAAACTGATCTAAGGATTATCCAAAATTTGTTGTTTAACATTGGATCGTATCTGGCCACACCTGTTGAGGATAGATACAAATTAAAGAGCGCCAGGGAGATAAATGATAGTGATGTCAAATTTTTGGAGGAACGAATTGATTATTACGATGCGAAATTACCAGGACTTAAAAACTTTATCTTACCTGGCGGCAAAACTAGTGCAAGTTTGCTTCATTATAGTAGAACAGTTTGTAGACGATGCGAAAGAAATATAGTTCATCTTGCATTAAATGAAAAAAATGACCAAATTTATATAAGGTTTTTTAACAGATTATCCGATTTTTTATTTATAATTGCACGATATGAAAATTACTTTTCAGGTTATAAAGAGATTGAATGGGAAAAATAAATTTAGTTCTTTGTAAAATTTATTGACACATTCACCTGGGGGTGATGTGGTTTCGACGATATTGAAGGGACATTAAACTGCATACCGTGCTTCTCGATGTGCACGTAAAAAAAATCGGGAAAAAAGAAACGACAACTATAACTACGCATTAGCTGCCTAATTTGTGCAGCTACGTTTCATTTATTCTTTGCCTGTCGAGAGTAAATGAAACGTCGTCATTGACAGGCTCGTCTCGAACCTTGTCAGCGGGGGAGAGATTAAAAAATTAGCTGACTGGTCAATGCAAATCCTGTCCATTGGAGTTGTATCGACGAGATTTTAAAAATGGACTAAGTATGTAGAAGTTTAATGGTTCTTAATATCGGACGCGGGTTCGACTCCCGCCACCTCCACCA
>CAKZPH010000003.1 GCA_937138605.1 uncultured Ignavibacteriales bacterium | reverse complement strand
CAAACGTTGAGACCAGACTTGCCGACAACTGCGCCTGTTTATAATGTTAGCTTAGAATTATACAGAGATGAGTAGAAAACTATTTGCAGCAACGTCAGTTGGGAATAAAATTCGTGGTATTCGTTCTATCACGATTAATGAAAGCCATTCATCTCCCGTAACAATTGCCACCATAGATTGTGTTGATGAAGATTTAACTATTGGTGATTTAGTAACGATTTATATGGGTTATCAGGATAATAATGCTCAAATATTTAAGGGATACCTTAAGCAGAAAGAGTTAAAAATTCCCGAAGGACACTATAGTTTAACCTTTCAAGATTATATGTCCAGGGCAGTTGATTTTTTTATTGCTTCAGATAATCCGAACAATCCTTTTAGAAGGCGAAATATTAAAGCAGAAGATTTAGTTAAGGACGTTTTTGCTTTAGCGGGATTGACAAATTTTTCTTATGACCCGACAGGTTTTACCTTAGCGATAAATGTTGATGCGGAAGTGAATTTAATTAGCGTTTATGATTATTGTAAGTCAATTGCAGATATAGTAACTTGGACTCTTTGGGCAGATGAAAATGGTGTTATTCATTTTAAAAACCGGAAACCATTCATTATGACTGGAAATAGCGGGCAACCTGGAGATGATTTTGATGAAAGAGAAGAAGCCTACAATCCTCCAATTGTTATTAATAATGCAATAATTACTGCAGAAAAGCTAAAAAATGAAACAAATCTTAGAAACAAGGTTGTCGTTTATGGTGACAATGAATCTTCGGCAACTGCGTCATCTAGTACATCTTATGATCCTGATACGAAAAGTAATGTAACTGTGCTTCCTGCTGGTTATTATAAAACAACTGTTATTGCTTCAAATTTAATTGGTGGGGCTTCTTTATGTCAAAAGACAGCGAATTACAATCTTCACAAACTGAACCGGCTTTCTGTAGAAATGGGGTTACTTATTGAGGGCAATCCTCAAATACATGCGAGACAAGTAGTTAGAATTGATTTACCGAATGTTAGTAATAATCGGAATTGGTATGTTTACAATGTTGAACATTCTTTTGGCAGTGGTGGTTATACTACGAGATTGATGGTAAGATTATGAGTTACAGTGTTTTTGTAAATTCGCAAGACATAACTCAATTTGTAATTTCTTATACCAGGGAAAAAGAAATTTGTGATGGTATTGGGAGAGCGTTAATTAAAGTTACAAAAAACATAGCGAACATTAAACCTTGGGATGTTATTACGATTTATGAAAACAATCAAAAGGTAGGCATGTTTTATGTTTCATCAATCTCGAATGCTTTACCGCCAAATTCTTTTGATATTGCTGCTCAAGATGGTTCTAAAAAATTGACTGATTATTTTTTAGGTAATATTTTAACTCCCAAAAATACGATTAAATATGCTAAACAACTAATTGAAGATGTAGCCGATGAAGCTAAAGTTGATGTGGTTTTTAACGTTTCAGGAAATGGTGCTCCAGTAGCTCCCGAATCTCAAATCGGTTTACAGTCTGCGTATGATTCGATTTTAAATCTTGCCCAGCAGAGTGGTTGGTACTTTTATTTTGATAAAAATAATATTTGTAAGGTTGGTAAGCTAAAAGCGTCTTTATCAAATATAAAGAAGGTAATTCAGGATAACGAAATAATCAGTTTTTCGTATAATTATAACGATAATTCCTTGAGAAACAAAGCAGTTGTTTGGGGCGGATTTGATAGAATATCGAACAAGCAAATATTCTTCTCAAAGAGGGTTACTACACCTTGGGACAGACACAAAAAAGATATTAGGTCTATTGTTCTAAGTAATGGAACGATTTACTCACTTTCTATAGCCAAGTATTTAGCCAACTTATTGTTGAGCGAGTTTTCCAAACTTAATAAGGAAAAAAGCATTATATTAGCCGGGCTTCATAATTTAGAGGTTGGTGATGTAGTTAGAATATCATCTTTTAAGATTACAGGGTTAGTTACAGGATTAAAAGTCAGTGTTGAGACTGGCGGTATAAAAACAGAATTGATTATTGATAAGAGATGTCCGAGGCTTTTCGGTTGGTTTGATTGGGGGAAAAACCCGGATTATCATGATTATGTTTATGTAGGAACTGATGGAGGTGGGGTTAAAAGGAAACCAATCGGTTCGGGTGGATGGAATGATTTCAGTTCTGGTCTGTATAATTTAACAATAAAAGATTTACGAATTTATGGGGGGAATTTTATTTGTGTTGCTGATGATGGATATGCGTATATTAGAGATGAAGATACTAGTTGGAAAAGATTAAATCACGGGTCTTTCTTTGATTCACAAGGTGTTGAATA
>CAKZPH010000002.1 GCA_937138605.1 uncultured Ignavibacteriales bacterium | reverse complement strand
TTGATTCCAGATGCTATTGCTTCTAAAATAACAACATCAAAAACCACTCTTTCAGAAAGTGATATATAGAAGTCACAATACTTCATTAATCTTATAACGTCGTCATTTGCTAAATAATTAATGAAATGTACGTTCTCGCTTAAATTGTATTTTTTGACTAGCTCCATAAGATAAGGTGTTAATATCCCACTACCTATATTTATAAAAACGAATTTTTTACTTGATATTTTCTTTAATATACTCAACGAAAGCAAAATTTTATCAATGTTTTTCGTTTTAACATGATTTGCAACATTTAATATTCTCAAACTATAATTATTTAACCAATTGAATTCATTTAAAAACTCACTTGTATGAAAAATTGAATTAATGCGCTTAATATCAATGCCATTATAAATTATTTCTGAATTCATTTCATTTAAGTATAGTCCATTATCATTTAAAAATAACTCTCTCGATGAATAACTCGGAAAAATGACTTTACGAATTTTACTTACAATTTCTTTTTCCATTTGTTTAAATTCATCTAAAATTGGTATTAACCATTTCTTTTGACCATAGAAAGATCTCATATCTTGTTCAATAGAACCAATAGAATGTATAGTCAAAACTGTTTTCATCAATCTTTCATTGTACAACTTAAACAAACATCTTACATCATGTGCATGTATTATATCAAAATCATTTTGATCTAAAAATTCTGAAATAGAATTGATTGACTTTTCTAAAAATTTTGTAGCATAAAATCTACTCATAAAAAACAACTTATAGAAATAAGACTCACTAAAAAGTTTTTCTTTATATAATTGAAAATTAAATCTTAATGAAGACTCACTATTGTTAAGCTCTTTTTTATTAAGGGCGCCATTTTTTGAATAAAAATAAACATCATAAAGTTTTTCATCTAAATATTTCATCAGAAGATAAATGATTTTATTTGGGCCACCTGTATCTTTCTTGGGAAAGCCTGACAAGGATATTAGCAATAAACTTTTCATAAATGATTAATTATTGTTTTATATGTATGCAAAGCTCTTGCGACTACTTGATCCATATTGTAATATCTATATTCTGCCAACCTACCACATAATATCAAATTTCTACATTTTTTTGCTTCTGACTCATATTTTTTAAAAAGAGCAAAATTTACATCATTTAATATGGGATAATATGGCTCTTCGCCTGAGTTTGGATACTCAAAAGATACAGTTGTTGAATTAGACTTTTGCCCTGTGATCTTCTTATACTCCGTTGCACGTGTGTATGGTACCTCTTTATCAACATAATTAACTACAGGGGCAGGTTGGTAAGACTCTAACTTAAAATTTTGAAATCTAAATTCAATCGATCTATATGGAAGCTTTCCAAATTTATAATCAAAAAAATAATCAATCGGACCAGTGTATATCAAATATTTGTGGTTAATTGAATTAATTATTTTCTTGAAATCATGTCCTAAAATCAAACTTATTCTGTTATTATTTAAAATTTTTTCGAACATTTTAGTGAAACCATCTTCAGGTAATATTTGAAATTTATCCTGAAAATATCTGTCATCGGAATCATATCTAACAGGAATTCGACCACAAACCGATGGTGATAAATCCTGTGGATAATAGTTCCATTGTTTATAAGTAAAATACTTGAAAAATCTTTCAAATAGTTCAAGTCCAAGTTGATTTACAATTATATCCTCAGAATTTTTAATTGGGAACCTTTTCTCCCTTATATTATCCAAAAAAGCTTTTACTTCCTCTTCATTACGTAAATTTATTTTATAAACACGATTTATTGTTTCTTTATTAATTGGAATGGGGTAATATTCACCTTTTGAATAAGCTAAGACACGATGTTGATATTCATACCAATTGGTAAATTGAGAAAGATAATCAACAATTTCTTTATTGTTTGTATGAAATAGATGTGGTCCATATCGATGAATAAAAATTCCATGCTCATCAAATTCGTCATAACAATTCCCACCAATATGGTTTCGTTTTTCAATGATTATTACATCTTTCTTCAGATCATTGGCAATTCTCTCAGCTAAAACTGAGCCGCTGAAACCCGCACCGACTATTAAAAAATCACATTTCATATTTCTCTTGACTTCAAAAATTTCGCTATAAAGATAATAGATAAAAATTGAAAAATAAAAACGAAAAATTCTGTATAAAAAGTTGTTAAAATTGCACCGCTCATTCCATACAGTTTTATAAGTATGAAATTTAATGATACATTTAATACCATCCCCAAGAAAGTACTCCACATCACAATTTTTTCTTTCTGAATAGAATTAAGAACAACTCCCGTGAAATTGTTTAACATCAGGAACGGTAAAGCAAAAGAAAGCGATAATAAAACCCCGGTGGAAATTAAAAATTTCTTTCCGTAGAAAATTAAAATCAGTAACTCACCAAAGAACTTTAAGATCAAAACCAATGAAACCGATAAACTAAAAATAATGAGAAAGTCTTTTAAGAATGTTGAGATATTTAAATTCTTTGTAGCTTTATAATTAATAGTATATCGAGTGTATAAAGGAATAAGGAAAGCTCCTGATATTAACGGTGAATTTCTATACAACGCATAAGCGGAAGAGTATATGGCGACTTCGGTGTTTGATCTAAACATTTGAAGCAATAACACATCAATTTTATCATAAGTCATAACAAAAAGAACAGTAAAACCAAATGGAATAGATTTTTTAAGTAAAGTGTAAATATTGTTTGAAGAGATAGCGTCAAAAATATCAATTAGATAAATTTTTAGTTGCTTCGCCAGATAAAGGAATTGAATCAACACAATCAAAAGTAGTGAAAAAAATAAAAGTTGGAAATTTCTGAATATCGCTAAAACCACTATCCAAAAAATAAATAAAGGCAATCGAGTAATCAGGGCTGATTTCAAATTTACATTAAACAAACCTTTTCCATTTAAAGCAAAAATCAATATTTGGTTTAAGGCGTAAAAAAAATTGACCAAGAAAATCATAAATATTAATATATATTCAAAGTCAAAATTTTTCGAGTAAAGAAGAAGAGATATTATCATTATAAATGACGATAATATTTTGAGATGCAAAGCAGTTTGGATAGTTGGTTTAATATCGTGATGATTTGCACTTTCTCTTTGAATATAAAAGGGAAGTCCAAAATCAAAAATCGATAGAAGTAAGTTTACAAATGCAAAAATGCTAACAATCAAACCATACTTTTCAAAATCAACAATTCTCGCTAAGACTACGTAAAGAAATACAAATGTTAACCTATCTATCAAATTAAATAAAAAAACAGGAAGACTTTCCTTATAATCTTTCAATAGAGAAAACATTAATCGTTTACCTTACAGCTAACCACAATTCAGGATTCTGTTTTTCTCTACCACGCCATATTTGAAAATGTAACATTTCACCGGATAAACTTTCGCCAGATTTTGCAATAATACTTCCACGATTGACGATCTGTCCTTCAACAACAAGAATTTCAGAAAGATAGGCGTAAACAGTCCTAAAATCTTCTGAATGAGTTAAAATTATGATATTTCCGTATCCCGGCAACCAGTATATGATTGACACTCTTCCATCTGCAACTGCTCTGACGGGACTACCATAAGATACAGCTATGTCTACGCCAAAATTCATTGTAACTGTTCTCAGTTGTGGATTAAGTTGCTCACCGAATTTATTAACAATTCGTCCTTCTGCAGGCCACGTGAGTCTCCCCTTATAAGTTGAAAACAACGGATAGTTTGAAACATTCTCAACGGAAGTTATGGGAGAAATTGAAGGAGTTATTGATTTTGCCGGTTTTCGTGCTTCTGAAATTGGCTTAGAATCAACTTTAGCTTGTTTTTCCTTTCGGATTTTTTCTTCCAAACGTTTTCTTTCTTCATCCTCTCGTTTTTTTTGCTCAATTAGTTTATTTATTAAATCTGCTATACGATTTGCTGATTCTCTCTTTCTTTGGATATCTCGCAAAATGTTTTCTTTGTTCCTTTTTAATTCTGCTACGTACGTTCTATTTTTCTGAATTTTTTTGTTGAGTAAATTACTTTCTGATTGTTTTTCTTGCTTTACTTTTTCTTTTTTTTGTAAAATATGACTTAATTCAGCACGTTCCTTTTCGACTTCTTTTGATTTCAGATTTATTAAATGAATTCTTCGTTTTCTATCTTCTGTGAACTTTTCTAAGTACTTATATCTAATCAATGCTTGATTCACATTGGCGCTGGAAAAAATCAATTCAAGTGGATGTTTCCTTTGTGATTTATAAAGGTTTACAATGTTTCTTTCATAATCAATCATTAAATCTCGTAATTCTCTTTCAGCGCTCCTTAATTCTAATTCTTTTTGTCGAACTTTCTGAGAAATTTCCAGTTCTTCCTGCTCAAGATTTCTAATGATTTTAGATAGAAGTCCAATTTGTTTTTCATAATTTTCAATGGCAGAAAGATTTGCTTTTTCTTGTTTTAATGTTTGTTGTAACTGTAAATCCAACTGTTGAATCTCTTTTTTAAGACGCTCCAACTCGTTTTTTCGTTTCGAAATTTCATCTCTATTCTGCCCCTGGAGTGGCAAAAGCAAAATCACCAAAAACATTACAACAAAATTATTTTTCATTATAATTAATCCTTGCTGGGTTGTAACTCCTTAAATATCTCTGTATCTATTGAAAAGTTGTTTGGATTTAATTTAACAGACTTATATTTAACCATAGCACTTGTTCCATCAATATTATTTTTAATTTCTATAACATGGGGAAACAAAAAGTCATCTACTTTTTTAAAGTTTGAATAAATCACCTCAAATGGATTTGGATCTTTTTGGAGGGTTAGTTTGATATTTTGAACATCACGTTTGTCAAAATTAAACTCATATAAAAGTATAAGATCTCCCAGAGGTTTTTTAAAAATTATTTTATAGCCATCATTAGAAAAATACTTCATCATGCTGGCTTCAGTTAAATCAAAGTAGCAAGTCATTAAAGAAAACAAATCGCCATATTGTATATCAAAACCGGTTTTTGCTGGATCAAAAAACAAGTTTTTATTAAGGCGAAACAATTTGTCATTAATCGAAACATAAACTAGAATTGAATCATTCGTTAATAAAACTGTTGCTAAATTAATTCCCAAAAATGTATAAGCATCAATTAAAATTGTATCGTTTCTTGTGGCGTTGATTTCCAGTTCTATTGAGCCATTAAAAAATTTTGAGTTTAAATGAACACTTGCAATAGCACTTAGTTTTTCTAATTTCTTTTGCATGATATTGTAATCAAAAATAAAACTGTCTGGTGTAAAAACTCCTTCTGTTCTTTTCAATGAAGAACATGAAATGACCAAAAATGCCATTAAAGCTAAGAGAAATTTAATTAAACTATTCAAGCTCATTGATTTTATCCATTAGCCCTTTTCTATCTGGTTCTTTTTCAAAAGCTTTTTTATAATACTCTTTAGCTTTGTCTTTATCATTTAACTTTAAGTAAACATCGCCCATATGTTCAAGAACCTCAGCACTTTCTGAACCTTGTTCAATAGCCAGATTAATATAGAACTTTGCATTTTCATAATCACCTAACTGAAAATAAATCCAACCAAGTGTATCAAGGTATGAACTGTTCAATGAGTCGATTTCCAGTGATTTCCTCGACATCTCCATTGCTCTATCTAAATCAAATCCCCTTTCAGCTAGGCTATAAGCATAGTTATTTAGGAGAAGCGGATCATCGGGATATAGTTTTAATGCACGTTCATAAATTTCATCACTTTCTTTATACATACCTGCATTGTTATACATTAATGCTAAAAGACTTAGTAAATTTTTATCTTTAGTATTCTCATCAACCACTTGTTCTAAAATTGCTATTCCTTCATCGTAACGCTTAATGGAATTCAAAACAAACGCAAGTTGAAGGATTATCGTTGTATCACCTGGATTCAGTTGATGAGCAGAATAAAAATATTTTACTGCAGAATTATTTTCATTTAAGGCTGAGTAAACATAACCAAGAAGATAATTTACAGAAAAATCAGATTGAAAATGTTTGTAAAAATTACTTAACTCATTAGCTACAATTCGATAGTAACCATTTAATGCAAGTTCGACGCAAAGGTTTTTTATGGTAACAAGAAAATCATGTTCAGTTAAATTTTTAAGTAAATCATTTATTGTTGCTTTATCTTCTAATTGTCCATAGGACTTTAAGGTTTTTTGTATAAGAGCTAAATAATCTTTGGAAATAGTAGAATCGTCAAGCATACGAGAGATAATATAAATATACGGTGCTACACTTGAATCGCCATTATCAAACAATCTCATAAGAAATTTCTGCGCATTATATAGTAAAGTAGAATCTTTAATTATCTTCTTAAAATAATCGAATAATAAAATTTCTTTTGGTTCAACCCCCGCTTCTTTTTCTAAACTTTCTCCATCTAAATCAACATAAGGATTTGAACTCTTAAAGTATTTCAAATATTCATCAAGATTTTCTAAACTTTTTTCTAAATAAGCTATACTTTTATAAATATGACCAATTTGCCAGTACAATTTACTTAACAGACTCAAAGCTGCTGGATTGTCTGGATATTTTTCCAATACTAATTCTAAAGTATTTTCAGCTTGATCATACATTTGATGGTAAATGTAATACAAAACAAGTTCATTTATAGATCTAATTCGATCAGGGAATGCGTCAGCTCTTTGTTTGAGATATTTTAACGTTCTGTCGGTATCGCCTTTGGTAAAATAAAACTCTGTAATCGGTTTATATGCCCAATCTTCGTTTGGATATTTCTCAATAATTTTTTCAATGAGTGGAATAGCTTTATTTAAGTCAGTTTTTAAGTAAATCTGAGCTAAGTTTATCATTGCTCTTTTATTTTTCGGATCTTTCTCTAAAAGGTATGTGAAAATTTTTTCAGCCTCAGATAATTCATTTATATTAACCAGAACAACACCAATCTTGTTTAAGAATTCATCAGGTAATTTATCATAGTTTTGACCAAGAGCTTTTAAGATGTAATAATTTATTAATTCAGGTTTGTAATCATAATTTGAATGAAAATAGAATTGCTCAAAAAATTTCATTCCTAAGTAAGCATTAAATAATGGATTATTTTCGTCATAAACCAGAGTTCTTAACATCTCAAAAATTGATTCATTTGTGTTGGTCGCCAGTGATGAGCTTATTGACCGAATAAAACTCCCCAGTATTTTCTGATTTATCGGAGTTTGATTTTTACTACTCTCCTGAAATGCACTGTTTCTAGTTTGAGCATTCAGTTCCATTGATGAAAAAGAAAACGCGATAAAAATAATTAATAAAAATTTCATAAAATCCAATGAATTAATGAAAGTCCATCAGCAATAATAATAAAAAAGTATCGTTTAAAGAGTGTAATTTTGTAAAGTGATATTATATCTAAAGTGATCAGAAAATGCAATTTGATTCATTAATTGGCCATACTTACGAAATATTGAAATTAACATATTTAGAACTCAAAAAGTCACATGGTATACCACCCGATAGTATGTTAGATCTTTTTTTTCGTGGGAAAAAATATCTAGGTTCAAATGATCGGCGTTTCATCGCAGAGAATGTTTACAATTCAATACGATTTTTCCACAAAAGAATTAAAATAATTGAAGAGACAGTTAAGTATTTCCCTTTTAGTTTAAGTGATGATGAAAAACTGTTTTTTGTTCTCATATTAAATTTCCAAGACGAAAATTTAAGCATCAGAAGCTTGATTGAAATCAGTAACTATTTCATTCAAAACAAAAGACTCACTCCCTATCTCTCTCAGATAATTCCAGTTCTGTTTGAAAGTTCGATTAACATTGAGTTTGACTTAATTAAAAGTTTAGCTTTTGAATATTCATTTCTTGAATGGGTAATCAAAAAATTAATTATGCAGTTTGGTGAAGATGAAACACGTCAACTATGCGAGTCGCTAAATAAACAAGCACCAATTAATATAAGAGTTAATACCTTAAAAACAACTGTTGAAGAATGTCAGAAACGACTTGAACTTGATGGTGTTGAAACTTATCGAACTGATTACGCACCTTATGGACTCAAGCTAACTAAAAGAATTAATGTATTTACTTTGAAAGCTTTTCGTGAAGGATTGTTTGAAGTACAAGATGAAGGAAGTCAGTTGCTTGTTCACTTAACAGATCCAAAGCCCACATATAAAATTCTTGATGCATGCGCTGGTGCGGGGGGTAAGTCTTTAGCATTTTCCTCAATTATGAAAAATCGTGGTGAACTATATGCAACAGACATAAACTTGGTGCGATTAAATAAATTAAAGAAAAGAGCAAGGCGAGCAGGTGCACATAACATTAGAATTAAACATGTTAAATCACTCAAGTTACTTCAGCGAGAGTTCGAAAGTTTTTTTGACATTGTATTTGTAGATTCACCATGTACTGGACTTGGCACACTTCGAAGAAATCCTGGTTTTAAGATTAGTGTAACTGAAAAAACCCTTCGCGATATAATAAAACGACAAGAGCTTATATTAAAACAGGTTGCTCCACTTGTAAAAGTGAACGGTTTAATGGTTTACGCAACATGTAGTATTCTTATTGAAGAAAATGAGAATCAAGTAGAAAAATTTTTAAACAGTCATGAAAATTTTGAATTAACTTTCGCTCCTAATTCTGAATTAGCCAATAAACTAAAAATCAATGGTCCTTGGTATAAAATTTTACCACATAAACATCATACTGATGGTTTTTTTTGTGCCTTCATGAAAAGAATTTT
>CAKZPH010000001.1 GCA_937138605.1 uncultured Ignavibacteriales bacterium | reverse complement strand
ATTAGCAAATCTGCTTGATTCAGCTAGTCGATTAGCTTAATTCTCAATACGTGCAATAGTATTTAAACAATCCATAAGAAAAATTGATTGACTTAAAAACAAGATTTTCGCCTCAATTCTATCTAATTTTGTTAACACATAATTAGAAATGAATCTTTTGCATTCTGATTTTGAATCGATAAAACTTTATTATAGTCGTCTATAATATTCGCAGTTTGATATATTAAAATAAATTTCTCAATTCCAAATTTCTCAATCGGGTACCTACAGAAAGAACCACTCACCATGTAACTTATTGAAGATAAACTTGTGACAAAAGTATAATTATCAAAAACATTTTGTAGTTTAATGGGAGAAATAAATTTGTTAATTATTGCGGCATAATAGTGGGACTCCTTTTCGAGCCATTCAGTTTCAATAGCTGTTTCCCCTCCTTCAATTCCTCCGAGATTAACCTTTCCAGCCACACGGAGGGTATACTTTGAATATTCTCCCAGAAAAACGTGAGCAAGTTCAGGTTTAACAGTCTCATCAAAAGTTGACTCCATCAGAAAATCCAAATCTGACCATGGCTCTTTAAAGTCTAATGAAACGAAATAAATTATTAAAATCGAAATAAATCCTTGTATTAAGAACTTTTTTAATCTACTTTTATTTTTAAAAACTTTAACTGATAAAAATCCACCTGCATTTGAGTACTTTAATCCGATTACAATAGCTAATTCAATGTCAAGTGATTTAAGCAATGGAAAATATGCAAGTAAAAGACTAAGTCCAATTAGGAGAAAACTTATAGCAAAAAACTTCGAACGAGTGAGTAAAAAATTCTTCAAATTAATATTCGTCTGTTTGAACACGTTCGATATCTGCACCTAATTTTTTTAATTTCATTTCAATCCTTTCATAACCACGATCTATATGATAAATTCTTAATACTTCAGTTACATTTTTGGCAACCAAGCCTGCAAGTACAAGGGAAGCACTGGCTCTTAAATCGGTTGACATCACTTTTGCACCATTAAGTTCATTAACACCTCTAACAATTGCAGTATTTCCTTTAACTGTAATATTCGCACCAAGTCGATTTAACTCTGGGACGTGATTGAATCTATCATGATAAATATTATCAGTAACCTCTGAAACTCCATTTGCAATACTCATCAAACTTATCCATTGTGCTTGCAAATCCGTTGGAAAACCGGGATATACTTCTGTCTCTAAATCAACAGGTTTAATTTTTTCATTAATCGTTTTCAATTGAACACTATCTGGTCCCGTTGAAATTTCAAAACCTGCGTCTATAAGTTTATCGATTAAAGCATTTAAATGATTTGGATTACATTTAGTAACTTTTACTTCACCAGAAGTAATTGCACCGGCAATTAATAACGTACCAGCTTCAATTCTATCCGGGATAACGATTTCCGATGCAGGATGCAGTTCATCTACCCCTTCAATTTCAATGAACTTAGTTCCAATACCTGATATCTTAGCTCCCATTTTATTCAAAAAATTTGCAATTGCAGTAACCTCTGGTTCTATGGCTGCATTAGATATCAACGTTGTACCTTTGGCTAAAACAGATGCCATCAATGTATTAACTGTGGCACCAACACTTGGAGTGTTAAAGACTATTTTTGTTCCAATTAACTTATTAGCTTTAGCTATTATGTAACCCTGGTCAATTTCTACACTTGCACCTAACTTTTGAATTGCTTCGATATGAAAATTTATAGGTCTTGGTCCCCATGCACAACCACCTGGCATCGAAACTTTTGCATATCCATATCTAGAAAGCGTTGGTCCAAGAACATACACGGAAGCTCGCATCTTCTTAACAAATTCATATGGTGCATCATACGACCTCAATCCGTGATTTCTCACAATGATTCTATTTCCTCGAAATTCAATTTCCTCACCCATATTCTCGAGAAGTCTAATCATACTTTTTGCGTCTATTAAATCCGGTACATTTTCAAAAATAAATTCACCATTTGCTAAAATCGTTGCAGGTAGAAGTCCGAGAAGTGCATTTTTTGCTCCACTAATTTCTATTTCCCCATTTAAGGATTTTCCACCATGAATTACAAATTTGTACATAAATTTTCCCTGTTTAATACTTACAAAAATAATATTTACTTACATCCCTAACCTAATCTAAAAAGGGAATTTCAGAAGTTGATTTCAATTTGAACCAGGAAACATAAAATGACTTAACCTCATAAAATAGACTAGTAATTTTTCATACAAAAACAAATTTTTCTTATTTTGTTAACGAAAAAGTTGCAACAAAAAAATGCCATCAAAAGTTTTTCAGACACAGTTACTTGTAATACCATCAATCGATATAAAAGATGAAAAACTGGTTAGAATTGTTCAGGGAATTCCTAAAGTAGCCAGTGGAATCTATCCTGATGATCCAGTTGAAATGGCTAAAATTTGGCGCGCAGAAAACGCAAAGTGTCTTCATGTTGTAGACTTTGATGGCGCGTGGTACGGCTCTAATAAAAATCTCCATATCATTGAAAAGTTAATCGATGCTGTGGTAATCCCAGTTCAAGTTGGTGGTGGTCTTAGAACAATCGAAAAAATCCGAACAGTCTTAAGTTTAGGTGCTTCACGCGTCGTACTTGGAACACTAGCTGTTACAAATCCTGAAATCGTTAAACAAGCACTTGATGAGTTTGGTCCTGATAAAATAATAATATCAATGGACATCATTAAAAACGCAGTAATTATAAAAGGAAGAAAAGAAACTTCTGCTTTAAATCCAATAAGTTTAGGCTTGAACTTAAAAGAAATTGGAGTTCAAAGATTAATTGTTACTGATGTTGAGAGGAATGGATTAATGTTAGGACCTAACATCGAATTACTAAAACTTATTGGTGAAAAAACTGGTTTGAAAATTACTGCATCTGGGGGAATGTCAGGTTATAAAGATCTGATTTCATTATTAGAATTGACATCGATTGGAGTTGATTCAGTTATTATTGGTAGAGCACTTTATGAAAACCAATTCCCTTGTCAAGAATTATGGCGAATTGCAGAATGTGGAACTTTAGTAAAAGAAGGGTAAACAGATGGAAAATAAATCAAACTTAATTCAAGTTAAAAGTAGCTTATGGTCAAACATCTTTAAAACATCGAGTGATGATGTTAAAATAATTTCTTTATTAAAAAAGTTTCCCGCTTTTAGTGAACTCAGAAAAAAAGAGCTAAGAGAAATCAAAAGAATTGTCCAGGTGAGAGAATATTTACCAAATGAAGTAATATTTTTTGAAGGTGACCCTGGGGTGGCAATGTTTATAATTGAAAGTGGAAAAGTAGAAATTTCTCATACTTTTAAATCTGGATTGAAACAAGAACTTGCTATTTTATTTTCTGGAGACTTTTTCGGGGAAATAACGGTTTTAACTGAAGGATTGAGAACAGCTACGGCTACTGCTCTCACTGAAACAAGATTATTAATAATTTTCCGTCCAGATTTGTTAGAACTAATTCATAAAGATCCAGAATTGGGTGTAAAAATTTTATTGGGATTTACTCAAATACTGGTTGAAAAGTTGAGAATCTTAAATCAAGATTACTTAAATCTATACGATTTGATTCAGATGGAAAAGAAATCATAAGGGGGTTTTATGGAATTAAAAATTTCAAAAATTCTTGTTCCGCTAGATTTTTCAGAATATTCAAAAATGGCGCTCGATTATGCAATAGCATTCGCTAAAAAATTTCAGTCCGAACTAATCCTAGTTTATGTGATCGAACCAATAGTTTATCCTAGTGATTTTGGGCTTGGTCAAATTCCAATTAATCAAGTGGATTTCGAAATTCAATCGAAAGCTGAAGAAGAACTACGCAAAATTATAAACGAGAAAATTCCTCAAGAAATTAAAGCAAACTACATCGTCAAAACAGGTAAACCATTTATCGAAATTATTAATACAGCTGAAGAGACAAAGTCTGAGCTGATTATAATTGCATCTCATGGTCATACTGGTATTGAACATATTCTGTTTGGAAGCACTGCTGAAAAAGTGGTAAGGAAATCACCTGTGCCTGTTTTAACTCTTCGAATGAGAAATGAGCAAACTTAATCTTTATGGTTAGTTTTTTCTCTCCAAAATGAAATTAATTAATGATTTTAATGCATCTTTACTAGGTGCATTGTCATATTTTTCTAAAATATCCAATGCCTTTTGAGAGTATTCTTTCGCTTTTTTTCTTGCATATTCTACACCACCATATTTATTAACAAAACTGAAAATGTAATCAATTTCTTTCTGTGTAAGTTTTCCTTTTATTTTGTTGATGATGTTTTTAATCTCAGACTTTTCTGCATTTCTAAGAGCATAAATTAATGGTAATGTTAGTTTTTTATCTCTTAAATCATTTCCAGTAGGTTTACCTAAAATGCTTTTAGTTCCTTCAAAATCTAAAATATCGTCGGTGATTTGAAACGAAATTCCAATATATTCACCTAATTGTTTGAAATCATTTATTATGTATTCATCATTTGTTATGCTCATCGCACCAATAATTGTGCATGTTGAGATTAATGAAGCTGTTTTGTCAGAAATTATTTTGAAATAAGTCTCTTCATCATTATTTAATTTTCTTGTTTTTTGAATTTGAAGTAGTTCTCCCTCGCTCATTCGTTTGACTGTATTCGTTATTACTTTCAAAAATTCGAATTCATTATTATCAACCGCAATTTGTAAGCCTCTTGAAAGCAAATAGTCACCTATTAAAACTGCAATTTTGTTTTTCCAAATTGCGTTAATAGAAGGTAAACCTCTTCGCGTATCTGAAGCATCTACAACATCATCATGAACAAGTGTAGCAGTATGGAGAAGCTCTACCAGAACAGCACCGCGATATGTATGTTCGTTTACCTCTCCCAACGTCTTTGCTGATAGTAATACAAGAGTCGGTCGAATTTTTTTACCTTTTTGTTTCAAAAGGTAACGAACGATAAGATCAACAAGAGCTACTCGAGAACGCATCTGCTCTTTAAATCGCTCGTGAAAAATTTCTAATTCTTTCTTAATTGGCTCTGTAAAATTTTTAACTGGAATATTAATCAATTTTCTTTCTCAAACTAATTTTAGAAACCCAAATACTTATCTCATAAAGAAGAAAGAGTGGAATGGCAAGCAATGCTTGACTTACAGGATCAGTTGTTGGAGTAATAAGTGCCGCAAGAATAAAAATAATAACAATTGCATATCTCCAAAACTTTCGCATTAGTTTTGGGGTAAGCAAACCTAATTTAGTCATAAAAAATGATAACATTGGTAATTCAAAAATTACTCCAGCTAAAATAATCAAACTAAAAAAAACTCCTAGATATTCATCAATTGAAAATTTATTTTCTATCTCAAAAGTTCCAAAATTAAAGGCAAATTTTAATGAATAAGGTAAGAGAACAAAGTAAGCAAAAGCTGCTCCTAATAAAAATGATATAGTAGTAAAAAAAACAATTAATGAAACATATCTTTTCTCATTTCTATGCAATGCTGGTTCAATAAATTTCCAAATTTGATATACAACATATGGTAAACTAATTATCAAACCAGAAAATATTGAAACCTGAAAATACAGGAAGAGCTGACCAAATGGTTTAAGGTTCTGTAATTTGATTCCTGCTGATTTTGCTGGTAATAGAATAATCTGGTTAATTATAAAGTCTATTAAAAACCAGCTAATAATACCACCTATGACAATCCCGAGCAATGATTTAATAATAGTCCAACGTAGTTCTTCAAGGTGTTCCAAAAAAGTCATCTCTTTGAACTCATCGGACTTAAACTTATTGTAACTAGTCTCGGGCATTTAATGACATTTTAATCTAGAAGTGATTTATAAATCGGAAAACGGGAGCAGAATTCTTTTACTTCTTCCCTAATTTCAAGAAGTTTATTTTCTTTATCTATGTTCTTGAGAGCACGGTCGATGAAATCAAAAATCTGATCCATTTCCTCTTCTTTCATTTCTCGTGTCGTTACTGCCGGACTTCCAATTCTGATACCGCTTGTTATCATCGGACTTTGATTGTCATAAGGCACCATATTTTTGTTTACAGTTATGCCAGCTTTACCTAATGCATCTTCAGCTTGTTTTCCTGTTAAACCAACAGAGCGTAAATCTATTAAAATCAGGTGATTATCTGTTCCATTTGTAGTCACTTTATAACCATTTTCAATGAACCGTTGAGCAAGCCTTTTTGTATTCTTGATTACTTGCTGAGAATACTCAATAAATTCAGGTTGCAACGCTTCTCCAAATGCAACGGCTTTAGCTAAAATAACATGCATCAAAGGACCCCCTTGTATTCCTGGCATAACGTTAGAATCCAATATTTCAGACATCATTTTTAATCTACCACTTTTGGGAGCACGAATACCTTCACGATTTTCAAAATCTTTACCCATCATTATCATGCCACCACGCGGTCCCCGAAGAGTTTTATGAGTTGTAGTTGTCACAAAATCACAATATGGCATAGGATCTTTAAGTAATTTTGAAGCAATTAAACCAGCAGGATGAGCAATATCGGCTATTAGGTAAGCACCCACCTGGTCCGCTATCTGACTAAACTTTTCATAATCCCAATCCCTTGGATAAGCACTTGCACCGATTATAATTGCTTTTGGTTTATGAGTTTTTGCTAGATCTTCAACCTGATTTAAATCAATTAATTGATCTTCTTCTCTAACATTATAAGAAATAACTTCATACATCTTACCAGAAAAATTCACAGGAGAACCATGAGTAAGATGTCCACCATGAGCTAAGTTAAATCCTAAAATTTTATCTCCAGGTTTTAAAATCGAAAAATATACTGCCATATTTGCCTGAGAACCTGAATGTGGCTGAACATTAACATACTCACAATTAAAAAGCTCTTTGGCTCGATTACGAGCAAGATCTTCAGCCATGTCAACAAATTCACACCCACCATAATACCTTTTACCAGGATAACCTTCTGCATACTTATTTGTTAATACAGATCCCAAAGCTGTAAGAACATCCTTGCTTACATAATTTTCTGAAGCAATCAGTTCAAGCCCTTCCTCTTGTCTTAAAATTTCTTTCACTAAAATTTCACGAGCAAACGAATCAGAAATTTTTATTGTTTGCATCTAAATTTCTCTTCAATTGTTTTTAACTTTTCTACTCGTTTCTTATGCCGCCCTCCTTCAAAACTAGATGTAATGAATGTAATAACAATATCTTCTACCTCATCAATCAACTTTATTCTCGCACCCAGTGCAATTACATTCGCATCATTATGAGCTCGTGCTAAATAAGCCATCTCTTTTGACAAACATAATGCGGACCTAATTCCTGGAACTTTATTCGCAACAATAGAGACTCCAATACCAGTTCCACATATCACTATTCCGTATTCACATGACTTGTTTGCCACCTCAAGTGCAACGGCCTCACTAAAATCTGGATAATCATTGCTTTCTGTGGAGACGCAACCTTTATCTATAACCTCATGTCCCCGAGTAACTAAGTATTTTTTCAATCTTTCTTTTAGTTCATAACCTGCATGGTCTGAACCAATTGCTATTCTCATAATCACCTGTAAATTAGTTCGGAACTGTTATACTTTTTCCAATCCAATTATAGCAGGGACCTTCAATCTTTATAACAGTCCCCGGTTTTAATCTTCTAAAGAAGTATTCTTCTTTTGAAGGTACAGAACCACTAAGTGAGCGTATTGCATCATCTGCTAATGATGCTACATTAGGATCTATTGATTTTGCTTTTCTATATGTTTCAACAGCCAATTGCAAAACTACTTTATCCATAAATTCAAAGGTACCACACTTTTGTACCGCTGTTTGATAGAGAGTTGCCTCGTAAATGTATGGTAAGCCCCAATTCTTACTTAATTCAGCAGCGCGATAGAAAAATGTTCTAGCTGTACTAAGCTGACCAAGCTCTTTATAACAAATTCCCATGTTAAGTAAATATTCGCGAACACTTGGGTTAAGTTGAGAAGCCTTTTTGTAAGCATCAATCGCTTTCTGATATGCTTCAGTTTTTTGATAGCTAGTTGCTAATCTTGACCAATATGTTTCATTATCCGGAACTTTCTTAGTAAGAAACTCCAGTGGTTCGATAGCCCTTTCGTACTCTCCCGTTTGATAAGTTATAGATGCATATTGCCACGCTTTTTGTATATTTTCCTTATCTAATTGCCAGGCTTGGTGAGTTATATTAATTAATTGTTCAATATTTTCTGCTAATGATTTCATTCTTTCAAGGGGAACTGGATTATTTGGATCTTTTGCAGAAGCATCTTGATAAACCTTAAAGGCTTTCAGGCGATAATCGTTCTCGTCACTAGCTAATTTAATATAAAGTAATCCTAATCTATCCACATAATAGAAATCCAAGTCAGGGTCTAATTGATATGCTTTTTCATAAGCCTCTAACGCTTCTTGTTCTTTTCCGTCATACCAAGACTCTAAGTAATAACCTTTTTTCTTGTAATAATAAGCTGCTAAATCGGGTTGAGTTCGAATTGCCAGATCATAAATGTACATTAAAGTGTCTTTATATATTTTTTTTGTTGCAGGCTGAAGATTTGTGGAGTCAATCATGTATACCAAACAATCTTCCATTCTAAAAAAGATAGTCTTGAATTTAGAAGGATCTAATTCAAGAATTTCAAAACCATATGGCAGAGCTGTTTCATAATCTTGATTTTTGTGATATTCAGCAAAGAGACTCCATTTCCTGTATATTTTAAGTGTGTCGGGCTGTGCAGCCTTCTGAGCAAATAATTCAGCAGTGGATATTAAAATTAGGAAGAAAAAGATAATTTTTGCTTTCATTTTGAAACCTCTTAATTAATCTTCACTTCTAACAA
Source organism: uncultured Ignavibacteriales bacterium (assembly GCA_937138605.1). Lineage (GTDB taxonomy): Bacteria > Bacteroidota > Ignavibacteria > Ch128b > Ch128b > CAKZPH01. Next base: position 4,272 of record CAKZPH010000001.1, on the reverse strand, counting down.
ACCAAATTTCGGCAAAATTTATACCAACCCATAAATTGAAAATTGATTCTTTAACAAAGAATTTTTCTTTTTTCCCACGAATAGAATATTGTACAGCTATATCTAATAAATTTAACTGATCAATTGGGAATGAGAGTCCTGCTTTTATTCCCGTTTCATTAATATTTTGACCGTTTATTTTTATTCCTAAATCTTTATAGAATAATCCCGCGCGCCATGAAATCGTTTCAAAGAAATTTTTAGGTTTGCTACTGGGAATTAGTTCAACACCAATTGAATAGATATTGTGGGCACTTAATTCAAATGAACTTTTTTTATAGTCAGAATTCAAATTGGAAAGGTTTTGATTCAGATAATCAATGTAAAGATTGTATTTATTTTTGTAATTAAACGCTAATCCAAATGCTATTTGACTTGGAATTTTGGTTGTGAAGTTAAATTCCGAAACTGTATCAATAAAGAAACCTCTTTTCAAATCTAATAAGTTTGTATTCAATGAAACTGAGTTTAAGTATGAAAACCCAACTCTTATATCTGTGAACGGTTTCAAATTAAATTTTTTGTTAAGATTTTCTGAAACTATACCTATTCTAACTCCAACTCCATTATATTTTAACTTTTCAGTAAACTCTGGATCAATCATATTGTCTTCCAGAAAATCAGTAGAGAGAACTTTACTCACCGTTCCAACTAAAAAACTAGCTGCCAAACCTATGGAAAAATGATTTTTTACTCTTGAAGATAAACCAAAATAATAATTGGTGATTCCACCGTTAGCTTCAAAGCGAGATGTATATTTTATCGAATCAAAAGTATTTTCAGGACTTAAAACTTTGTAGTTAATTTTAGAGTAAGGAATAATTCCACCAGAAAAAACTATTCCTAAACTTCTCTCTACTGGCAAAGCGATAAGTAAAGAATTAAAAGATCCGTTACTTAGTTTGTTATTAGAATTTACGTCAGAAAACGAATTGGAAGAAAATTTAAACGAACCAATGAATTTAACATATGGAATTGAATTCCATGACGCTGGGTTGATAGGATTTAAGTCGTAAATTTCTTGTGAAGCTATTCCAAGACCCAAACCATTTCTTCTTACAGAGAAATCTGTAACTAATTCACCGATGGGGGTATTAGAATATATTGAGCCTATTTGCGAGTAAGAGATTGAAACAATTATTAATACAATGAACAAAGAGTTTTTCATCACTTTTTATAAGAATAATTAATTATGAGTTTAGGTCTTTTATCAAAAAAAGGAGTTTTAGGACCATGAAAAACAAATTTTTCAAAACCTCCCTCGGGATCTTTCGTTGTCATTAGCAAACCTCGATTTAAATCATCATTAATCCATTTTTCAACGTAATAACTAATATTTGCTTGATAGTAGCCTTCAGGTGTTTTTACTAATGAATAGGCGGAACTACTATCCAATTCATATTTATTTGGCTCACGAACAAATTGAACGTAAATAGTATCTTGGAAACTTGTTCCAAACTTTGATTTAGTTGAGTCTAAATATAATCTTAGATACGCGGAATTAACAATTGCATTCTTTGGTATGTTTGAGATATCGAAAAATAAGTATGACTTTGTTTTAATTGCTGACTGAACTATTAAGTATGCTTGCGGATTAGAAATTACTCCACATTGAGTATTGAAGATAGCCACATGGACATCTGCTTTAACGTTAAATTTCAAAGTATCAATTTTCTGATTATTATCAATTACAACTTCCAGTAGAGTGGGCTCATTTTGAAAATTTGAATTAATTGACGCAAATCCTTTGATATAATTTGTTCCAGAAGATGGTGATAATATAATTCCATTTAATCCCTTAACTGTATCTTTAGAGGCTTTTTTTAACCAATTAAATACCACTGTCGGGTCAAGGTTAACAAAGTAAACGGAATCGTTGTCAATATTACCAATATCAATTTTTTCATTTCCCCGTACAAGGGCATTAAATCCATATGAAGTTATTGTATCAGAATCCCAATCATTTTGAATTTCCCAAACATCAATAGAAAAGTTTCCTGCAATGTAAGATTCTTTAAAGATATAAATTGGAGTTAACTTCAAACGCGCACTAACAACACTGACCTGAGATTGATTAATTTTATTTTTCAAATCATTATTCAACAAAAAATTGAAATTTAGTAAAGAATGAAGTGTATAATTTTCATTATGACCAAGTTCATTAGACTCATAATATCCAACCAGGAAGCGTCTAAGGTCACCTAAATTCTCAGCTTGACAAATTATATTAGAATTTACAAAAGCAGAATCAATTGTTGTGGAATCGAATCTTGTAAGTATAAGAGAATCGAGTGGATTTAAAAGGTTGTAACCTGTAATGCCTGGTTCCTCCGAGCATGAAAACAAACAGAGTAACGAAATAGCAAGAATTACCAAAAGGAGGGATTTTCTAATTATCATTTTCTTTATTTAGCATCTTTAAGCAATTTTTTGTAAAGTTCAATATATTTCTTGGCTGAATTGTACCATGAAAAATCTTTTTGCATTCCATTTTTCATTATTCGTGCCCAGTTCTCTCTATCTTGATAAAGTTTAACTGCACGTTTCAATTCCTTCATCAAATCTTCAACTTCAAATTTTTTAAACACGAAACCTGTTCCTTGATAATCGTTGCCATTTAATCTTTCAATTGTATCAGCAAGTCCACCAGTATATCTTACTAATGGTACAGTTCCATATCTTAAAGCATATAATTGCGTTAGTCCACAGGGTTCAAACTTAGATGGCATTAGATAAATATCTGCCCCCGCTTCGATTAAATGGGCGAGTTTTTCATTAAAGCCGTAATGAAATCCAAATTTTTTAGGATATTTTTTCTGTATCTTTTCAAAAAATTGGAGGTATTTTTTATCACCTTGACCTAAAAGAACATATTTAATATCCAAACTTAAGATTTCATCAATTGCATCTTGAATGAGATCAATTCCTTTTGGTTCAGCAAATCTTGTAATTGTTCCAATAATTGGTACATCTAATTCAACTGGTAAGTTAAAGTACTCAAGTAGTGCTTTTTTGTTATCTATCTTTTTCTGAATTTCTTTAATACTGTATTTTACAGGAATATAGGAATCATTTTCTGGACTCCATATGGAATAATCTACACCATTAACGATTCCATAAAAATCGTTTTTACGTTTTTTCAAAATAGCTTTTAATGGACCCGAAAGCTCATCAATTGTACAGATCTCTTCTGCATACTTTTCGCTAACAGTAGTTAGGACATCGGAATAAACAATACCTGCTTTTAAAAAGCTATAATTTTTATCGTCAACACTAATTTCATCTAAGACATAGTCTGGTAAACCAGTTAGCTTAAATGTTTCCTTCGGGAAAATTCCTTTGAACTCTACATTATGAATCGTGAAGACAATTTTAGTATCTTTTAATATTTCTAAATCCTTATAAACAGTTCTAAGATATGCTGGAATAAGTCCTGTTTGCCAGTCATTACAATGAATTACATCGGGAGTCCAACCAAGCTTTTTAATCATTTCCATTATACCTTTGGCGTAAAGAATAAATCGCTCATGGTTATCAGGATAAAACTTTTTTGTATTAATATCTTCATATAAGCCTTTTCTCAAACCAAAATATTTCTGATTATCAAAGAAATAAAGTTGAACTTTCGTTTTATTTCCAACAAGAAAACACGAACGGATACTCACAAGCTCAATTTCATTACCTAAATGAATTGGGATGTCTTTTAAACGTACTATTTCATGAATTTTAAACCTTCTTTCATCAACCGAACCATACTTTGGAAGAACTAATCTTACTTCATGACCTAATTCAACTAGAGTTTGAGGTAACGCTGATGAAACATCGGCCAGTCCACCAGTTTTAACAAATGGAGTGGCTTCGGAAGTTATAAAAAGTATTTTAAGATTCTTTGATTTAGCCATATTTATATATAAAAATTTTTTACAAAATTAAATAAAATTCCAAGTATTTACAATTGAAAGCTATTTAATAATTTAATAACTTAACTTATGAGAAATAATACGTGCCTTTAGGGGCTTAAGAGCTATAGTAAATAACCCATTTTTATTTATCAAATAACTTTAAGAGATTTTTATAATTTATTGATTTGCTTGACATTAACCATAGAATAGATTATTATTACGAAGAAAATTTGAGGTAAAAAATGAGAAAAACATTTTATTTCTTACCAGTATTAGCTCTTCTGTTGATAGGTTGCTCGGCTAGTGAAGTAACCGAGGAATATACGGAAGA